>AEPR01000265.1 GCA_000195205.2 Oxalobacteraceae bacterium IMCC9480
GTTGGCCTGACGGGCATTGTCGGCATTCTGGCGCACGGTCGAAATCAGGTCTTCCATTGATGACGCGGTTTGTTCCAGCGAACCGGCCTGGGCTTCGGTGCGGGCCGACAGGTCCATGTTGCCGCTGGCGATTTCACCGGAGGCGTGGGCGATCGTGTCGGTACCGATCCGCACCTGCCCGACGATTTCGCCGAGCCGGTCACGCATGGTCTTCAGTGCAAACAGCAGGCTGGACTGGTCGCCCGGACGCAGGTCGATGGCCGAGTGCAGGTCGCCGGCGGCGATATTGGCGGTGACTTGCATCGCATAGTCAGGCTCGCCACCGAGCTGGCGCAGCAAGCCGCGCGTGATCAGGATGGCGGAGGCGAGTCCGGCCAGCAAGGCAATGCCGGTGAACACAGCGATCAGCAATTGTCCGGAATGGCCGCGCCGGGCGACTTCCGCCTTGGCGTCGTCGATCGCCGCGCGCTGCTGCGCGGCCAGCTTATCGAGTGTCGTCAGGTACGCGGCTAGCGCCGGTTCGAGCTGGCTGGTGATGGCGGCTTTGGTGGCGTCGTCGTTGCCTTCTTTTTTGGCACTGAAAGCGGCGGTGCGGGCCTTGATATAAGCGCTACGGCGCTCGCCGATTTCGGCGTAGACAGGAGCTTCGCCGTCATTTTTCAAGGTGTCGAGCTGCTTCTGGATGTCACTGATACGGGCGCTCGTGACCTTGATCTGGTCTTCGGTTTTTTTCTGTACCGCGAGGTCATTGCCGCTCAGTACGCTGATCAGACGCGCGCCGTTCAAGTGGGTGGCAGCATGCCATTCCTGCACCAGCGAGGCCTTGAGCATGGTCGTGGACATCATCTTGCCGGCGATCTCGCCGACGCCTTGCAGCGACCAGATGCCGATGCCGGCCGCACACAGCAGCAGCAACAGGATGGTGGAAAAAGCCAGCGCAAGCCGGGATGCAACAGTCATTTTGGAGGGGTTCATGGCAATTAGCTCCTGTAACGGGATCGATGTTTTCCTGTGCGGTCGGGGGACTCTGACAGAAACCTTTTTATGTTTTTTTACTTCGCCGATGGCGGGGTCTGGTCCGTACAGGCACTGCGGCTACTGTCGAAGTACGTCCCGTATTTTTCCCGGCACCAGACGTTCATGTCGGTATGCGGTGGTCCCGATTGCGCTTGTGGCGCGGCTGCGCGTTGCAGGAAATCCTGCACGGCGGTGTCGCCGATGCGATAGCTCATGGCCAGCAGGATCACGGTAATGACCAGGTTGGCGATGGCCGGAATCCGGATGCGCGCAGCCGGATCATTCCAGAGTTTCCAGCTCCAGTAAATAGCGGGCAGCAGCAAAAAGAACGAGGCACCTGCCGCAGCTGGACTGACGCGCCAGATGCGGCGGGTCAGCCAGATCCACAGCACCAGACTGAGCAGCATCAGTAACAGGTAAATGACGATCAGCATGGTGGTCTTTTTATCGAGGGGCGCTCAGGAGGGACGCTTGCGGCGCGCAGTGTCGAGCTGGCGGCACAGCAGTTCGGTGCCCTCCAGCAGACGCGGGCCGCTGCGCGCCAGCCAGTCGGCATTGATGACGAACAGGTTGTTGCGCTGCACGGCCAGCAAGGACGGAAAGCGACGCCAGTCGGCCAGTGCGGCGGCCTCGTCATCACCGCCGGTCAGGATCACTTCGGGATTGGCTTGCAGTACCGCTTCGGTGCCGATCACGGGCGCGAGTTGCGGTAGCTGCGCGAAGATGTTGTTGCCACCGCAGAGCCGGATCGCGGTCGAGACCATGCTCTGTCCATTGAGCGTCATCAGTGGCGCGCGCCAGATCTGGTAGAACACCGGCACGCTAGCGCGCTGCTGGTAGGTTGTGGTCAGCGTCTGCAGGCGGGCCCTGAAATCGATGGCAGCTGCGCGGCCGGTGGCCTCGCTGCCGGCCAGCGTTGCCAGCCGTTCCAGCGACGAGGCGATCGCCGCGAAATCGCGCGGCTCGCTGTCGAATACCGTGATGCCGAGCGCGCGCAGGCGTGCCAGTTGCGAAGCCGAATTGCCACTGCCCCAGGCCACCACCAGGTCGGGTTTGAGCATCACGATGCGTTCGATATCGAGTGCCGCAGCACCGCCGACCGAAGCGATCGCTTTGGCAGCCGGCGGGAAATCGCTGTAATCGCTGACCCCGACCAGACGCGCGCCGGCACCGGCGGCAAACAGCAGTTCGGTCACGTGCGGTGCCAGGCTGATGATGCGGCGGGCCGGTGCATCAAGCCGGATCGGGTGGCCGGCATCATCGGTGGCCGAGACCGGTGCAGCCTCGGCGAGCGCGCCTGATGTGGCGAGCAACAACGCGATCAGTAGTCGCGGCATCGTCACACTTCGAGGTTATCGATCAGGCGTGTCGCGCCGAGCTTGGCGGCGGCCAGCACGACCAGCGGCTCGCCGCGCACGATCTCGTCTTTGCTTGGTGTCTGCAGGTCCGAGCGGCGGCGCACCGACATGTAGTCCGGCTGCCAGCCGTTGGCCGCCAGCAAACCCATCGCATGGCGCTCCAGCGCGACCACGTCATGCTGGCCGGCGCGCACTTCGGCGGCCATCGCATTGAGCGCCTGATACAACTGCGGCGCGGTGGCGCGTTCCTGTTCCGACAGGTACATATTGCGCGACGACAGTGCCAGCCCATCGCCAGCGCGGAAGGTTTCGGCGGCGATGATGTTGGTCGGCAGCGCGAACTGGCGCGACATGTTCCGCACGATCATCAGCTGCTGGTAATCCTTCTTGCCGAACACCGCCACGCTTGGCTGCACGCACGAAAACAGCTTCAGCACCACGGTGGTCACCCCGGTAAAAAAGCCCGGCCGGAATTCGCCTTCGAGCGTATTGCCCAGATCATCGGGCGGCTGCACGCGGAATTCCTGCGGCTCGGGGTACAGGTCTTTTTCGGTCGGCGCGAACAGCACGTAGACGCCTTCCTTTTCAAGCTTCTCGACATCCGACTGGAAGGTGCGCGGGTATTTGTCGAAGTCTTCGTTCGGCCCGAACTGCAGGCGGTTCACGAAGATCGACGCGACCACCGGATCACCATGTTTCCTGGCCAGCTTGATCAGCGACAGATGGCCGTCATGCAGATTGCCCATCGTGGGAACGAAGGCAGTACGCAACTGGCCGCGCAACTGGTCGCGCAAATCGTCGATCGAGGAAATGATTTTCATGGATATCCAAAAGCAGGGAAAAAAGGAGGAGAGGAATCAGCCGGGCGAATACGCCAGCCGGACATAGATAGGCGCAAACGGTTCGGCCTGGGTAATTTCGATCAGGCTTTCCTTGGCCAGTTCCAGCAGCGCGACGAAGTTCACCACCAGCACCGGAATGCCGCGCGAGGGCTCGAACAGGTCGGTGAATTCGACGAAGCGCTGGCTTTGCAGGCGGCGCAGGATCGCGCTCATGTGCTCGCGCACCGAGAGTTCTTCGCGGCTGATCTTGTGATGCTCGGTGAGCCGGGTGCGCTTGATCACATCAGCCCAGGCCGCTTGCAGATCGATCACCGCGACGTCGGGCCAGCGCGTCACCAGCGCCTGTTCGATATAAATTTGCGGCCGGAAGTAATCGCGCCCGAGCTGCGGTACCGCATCGATCTGGTAGGCCGCCAGCTTCATCTGTTCGTATTCGAGCAGGCGACGTACCAGTTCGGCACGCGGATCGCCGGCCTCGTCGTTGTCAGCCTTGCGCACCGGCAGCAGCATGCGCGATTTGATTTCGATGAGCATCGCCGCCATCAGCAGATATTCGGCAGCCAGCTCCAGATTACTCAGACGGATCTGGTCGACATACGCCAGATACTGGCGCGTCACCTGCGCCATCGGAATATCGAGGATGTTGAAATTTTGCTTGCGGATCAGATACAGCAGCAAATCGAGCGGACCCTCGAACGCGTCCAGAAAAACTTCCAGCGCATCGGGCGGAATGTAGAGGTCGTTGGGCAGCTTGAACAGCGGCTCGCCATACAGGCGCGCGTAGCCGTTGCCATCCTCCGGAGCAAGCGCCAGCGCAGGCGAGACTGCGCTCATCGTTACAGCTTGTTCTGGTACACGTACGGCTGTTGCGCGACTTTCGAGTCGTTGGTGCGGTCCTGGCTATCGAGGTCGCGCGGTGCCTTGTCCCACAGCAGTGCACGGCCGGCACGTTGCTGTTCTTCGAGTTGCGGATTTTTCTTTTTGAGGTCGGCGATGAAGAGCGTGATCTCGGATTCGTAGCGCTGGAATTGCTTGGTGAATTTCATGGGGCTCTTTGCGACTGGTTGGCGGCAGCGGGCATTTTACCTTGTTCGTCACCGGCGGCGCTGAAAATGCCGGCCAGCGCATAGGCGGCAGCGATACTGTCGACGCAATTGTTTTCGCCCAGCCGGTCGAGAAAGCCGGAGCGTTCCATCTGCACGCGCGGTTGCCGGTTGGCTCCGCACAGGATCAGCTGACCGCCGTGCCGGTGCAAGGCCCGACGCACCGCATCGAGCGCATCGAGGCCGGTCGAATCGATGCTGATCAGTTGATGCAGTTCGAGGATCAGGACGCGCTGCGGTACGGCTTGCGGTTCTACCAGCAGTTCGAGCTTGCCGACTGCGCCAAAGAACAACGAGCCGTAGATCGAATAGGCCCGCACACCCGGCAACGGGCCGGGAATCGTGATGGGTGCGATCTGCGTCAGGTCGGAAATCCGGTAGATGAAGAACACGCAGGCCAGCACCAGCCCGACTTCGACAGCTGTGGTCAGGTCGACGATCACGGTCAGGAAAAACGTCGCCAGCATCAGGATCCGGTACGGCATCGACAGGCGCCGCAAGCGCACGAACTCGTGCCATTCACCCATGTTCCATGCCATGTAAATCAGGATCGCCGCCATCGTCGCCAGCGGGACATCGGTGGCCAGCGGCGCGGCGAACAGGATCAGCATCAGCAGTGTCAGTGCATGGACGATGCCGGAGACCGGCGAGGTCGCGCCGCTGCGGATATTGGTGACGGTGCGGGCGATGGTGCCGGTGGCCGGCATGCCACCAAAAAACGGCGTGACGAAATTGGCCACGCCCTGGGCCATCAATTCCTGATTGGGGTCATGGCGGGTGTCGATCAGGCCATCGGCGATGCGGGCGCAGAGCAGCGATTCGATCGCGCCCAGCAAGGCGATCGTCAAGGTCGGTGCGAACAATTGCTTGACCAGTTCCCAGCTGAAGTCCGGCAGCACGAACACCGGCAATCCTTGCGGGATGCCGCCGAAGCGGCTGCCGATGGTCTCGACCGGCAAGGCCAGTAGCGCGCTGGCCAGTGTTGCCAGCAATAGCACCACGACGCTGCCCGGCACGATGCTGCAACGCTGCCGCCAGCGTGGATGCGGCAGGCCGGGGTCCAGCGACGAACGCGCCAGCCGCGACCAGCCGATCAGCAGCAACAGCGACAGCAGCGCCAGCAGCAGCGACGGCCAGTGGGTGGTCGAGGCATGCTGCACCAGCATGCGCAACTGGGCAAAAAAATCACCCGGCATGCGGGTGATCCTGAGTCCGAAAAAATCCTTCAGCTGCGACAGTGCGATCAGTACCGCAATGCCGTTGGTGAAGCCGATCACGATCGGCAGTGGAATGTAGCGGATCAGCGAACCGAGCCGGAACATGCCCATCGCAAACAGCAGGATACCGGCGCAACTGGTGGCGATCAGCAGGTTGGCCAGTCCGTATTTTTCGATGATGCCGTAGATGACGACGATGAAGGCACCGGCCGGTCCGCCGATCTGCACGCGCGACCCGCCCAATGCTGAAATCAGAAAGCCGGCAATGATGGCGGTGAACAAGCCGGCTTCCGGCTTGACCCCGGAAGCAATCGCGAAGGCCATCGCCAGTGGCAGCGCGACGACACTGACGGTGATGCCGGCAATGATGTCCTTATGCAGTCGCTGCGAACTATAGTCGGCCAGCGTGTCGAGCAGGATCGGATGAAACCGGAAGCGAAAAGATGACATGCCAGGCCCCTGGAAAAGCAGGCGACAGGTCCGGCCTGCGGGTCAGGCCATTGTGCACGGGAGTCGTACCGGGTTTCAAGGGAAAGCAGGAAAAGCAGCAGTGAACGCGATCCAATTGTGCACAATCGGATCGCGTGCAGGGGGATCAGCCGCATAGGCGCTGACCTTGCTCCTGTAGG
>AEPR01000264.1 GCA_000195205.2 Oxalobacteraceae bacterium IMCC9480
CGGACGCACCTGCAACTGCAATTGAAGCTGGTTCATCACCTGCTGGCGGTCCGCAGCGATCTGTATGCTTTGCAAAATATTGTTTGCATTGAGGGTATTGAGGCGCTGTTGCGCCGATCCTGCACCCGGCACATTGAGTGCCAGCGCAACTCCGTTATTGGCAAAATCCACAGTCACTTTTGCACCATTGGCAGCGATCGCTTCGGCGCGGGGGGTATTGGCTCCGCCAGGCAAGGCAATCGCGCGCGGACTCACGTCGATCGTGGTCAGGTTGGATGCGCCATTGTTGTCGCCGGCAACCTGCACCAATTGCGTCGCTCCGGCAATGCTGTTGAGCCCCTTGCCACTGCTGACCAGGCCAGTACCTGGTAAGGATGACGATATCGGTTCGCTCACGCTGGCTTGCGTCTGTATGCTCGCTTGCGGCCCGGCCACATCGTTCGCACCCGGCAATGCCAGGGCAAGACTGGCCTTGGCGTTCAGGTTCTGGCCGTTGGCTGCCTGCCAGGAAGAAGCCATCTGTAAATTCATGCCCACTACCTCACCACCGAGACTGAATTTCCCGGTGACCCCGGCCAGGTGCTGTGCGTCCATGGCCTGCGCGCTGCCGCACAAACCGTCACTGGTACACACCGCCATCGGTGTCGCATGCGTCGTCATGGGCAGCTGGGCGGCGACTATCGCGAACGCTGCCAAGCTGCGGCGCAGTTGCTTTGATTGCATACGATTTCCCTTCAAATTAAAAAGTATCGATGCCCAGCAAACCGAACTGACGTTGCTGCGGCAATGTTTGCGTCACGATGCCCGCCCTCTGCAATGGCGCTAGCGACTGAGCGGACGCAATCAGTGCGTTGTCCGCCCGGAGTCCGTCCCCGACGACGGCAAACACGATGTTGTTCCAGCCGCTGACAAAATCATCCAGCGCCATTTGCCGGTGACCCAACGCGGGATCGGCGATGAATATCGTGTCGCCAACTACTCTCTTGATGATCACAAAATGTTTGTAACCGCCATTATTCTGTAGCGCGATCACCGGGATCTTGACCGCCCGCAAGCTTGTGCGATCGACCACATAGCCGCGTCCGCGCAATCCGATACGTTCGACATAACTCTTCATGTCGAGCAGAGAAAATCCCTGGGATTTCGCCAACTCCGGATCGGTATTTCTCAGCATGTCGGCAATCACATCGGCCTCGCTGATCGGTCGACCATAGACTTGCTGCAGCAATGTCGCCAGCGCAGCGGCACCGCAGCTGAAATCCTGTTGTTGCTGAACCAGCCCTTTGAAACGCAAATCGCGCAATGACCGTATGGCCAGCCTCTGCGTAGACAGCCCCGGCACAACATTGCCAATTTCCTGGCGCGAACTGGCGTCGATATTTTGCTGTGCATGCAACGGCGCTTGCGCTACCCAATTTGCCAGCATGACGACAGCAACAGACCAGAGGCGCTTAGCCATCACTCATCCCTTCGTAGCCCTTGCCACCGCCAACAGGAACGGCATGCACAGGAAAGTAAGCATCCATCAAACCGGCGCTGACCTGAGGGATAAATCCGTCCCCAAAGCCAGCGCCTGAATGACGATCAGAGTCCG
Organism: Oxalobacteraceae bacterium IMCC9480; assembly: GCA_000195205.2. Classification (GTDB taxonomy): domain Bacteria; phylum Pseudomonadota; class Gammaproteobacteria; order Burkholderiales; family Burkholderiaceae_D; genus Actimicrobium. The sequence continues at coordinate 1,595 of AEPR01000264.1, forward strand.
GAAGCGGCTGCGATCGACAGACTGTTACGTTGCACGTTGCTGATACCCGCAGCGATATTGGCACCAATATTTCCTTGGGCGCCAGACAGGGCAGCACCACCCAATGTGGCCGTGTTGATGCCACCAGCGCCGAGAATGACGGTGCCACGAATGTCCTGCAGATTCGAGCCCGTTGCCTTGGCCAGCGTGCCATTGGAATTGACCGAAGCAGCCAGTTGGTTTTGTTGCAGGTTACCGTCGCCACCCGCAACGTTAGCGCTGATATTGCCGCCTGCGCCAGACAGCGCATCCACCAGATAAGCGGAATTTACCTGGAGCGGAGCGACAGTAATGGTGTTGTTGGAGCGCTGTTCAGCGAAGGTTTGCGCCGAGGCAAATACCCGCTGTGCATCAACGGCCGACAACGCGACTGAATTGCTCTGTCCATTGCCATTACCCGCAGCAACGTTGACTGCGATATTGCCTTGCGCATTGTTACCGGCCGTCCCGTCGATGGTGGCAGTGTTGGGATCAGCCACGACACCTGTTGTGCCGCCCGTCGAGCCGACACCGGTAGGTGCGGTGACGGTAGCCGGTGTCACGGTGACGGTAGAAAATTGCTCGGTATCCAGCACGGCACCCGACTCCGACAACACGTTGATGTCACCACCCACGCCGATGCGGCCCGACACGCCAATCGCATTGCCGATGACGGTGCCGTTGGCGATCAGGGACGCGGTAACGCCCGTCACTTCACCGGCCATGGCGGGAGCGGCAAAGGCAGCAGCCAGTGCAGCAGCAAGAACAAATTTAGTTGGTTTCATGAAGTCCTCCTTAAGAATATGAATAAAAATACGTCGGTCGACGTACTGAACGGCACTGCCCACTTCCACCTGCAAAAACTCCGTGCCATTCCCCGGCTACGGCACTACGGAACTGACGTTAAGCGCGAACACGTTGGCGGTACGATTGCCCAGCCCCGCCGATTGGTTGACCTGAACAATCCCGCGCGAACCGGCAAACGCCGAATCGGCGATCTCGGCACGACGCACCGCCGGTCTGGCACCAGGCTCGGCAGAATCGGCGGATGCCGCAACGCTGACCTGCACCAATTGATCGATCGCGATTTCCGATATCCCGCTGATACCCAGCAAGACCATGTTGGTTTGCGTATTACCACTGCCACTGGATTGATTCACGGACACCACGCCACGCGCTGCCCGGAAGGCGTCGCCACGAATGACCACGTCTTCATTGCCACGCACGCCGTTGACCGCCACCGCTACCTGATGATCGCTGACCAGATCGGCACCACTGACGACGCCACTCCCGCCGAAACCCAGCGCAGTCGCATTGGACTGCGCGTTACCCTGACCGGCGCTTGAATTGAATCCGACGTGGCCTGTCGCGTTGGACAATGCCGTATCCGAAATCACGCTAAGCGATGAGGGCAGCAAGCCCGACGGCACCTGTTGCGCGGCGACCGGCGTGGACAGCACACCAGCGCCAAGGACCACCAGCGACGTCTTCCATAAAATCCGCAACATGTCAGCCCTCCTGGAACGGTAAAAAATCGGCAGAAAAGCGCCCCTGTTGCCACGTCGATACAGCGACTGCTACCGGAATTTTCATCCCCGTCCCGGTGGCATCGGGACCTACATCGCAAACGATGTGCCACACCGCTTGGCAGCTAGTTTTGTCGCCCGAAAGGCGACAAAACATCCCTCAAATGGTCCTGCTTGGTTTCAGGTTTGATACAGAAAATGGGGAGCAGGAAGAGGGATTGATGAGATGAAAGTGTCCCGGACACTCTCAGCGGCGCCATCACCAGGCACACGAATGCGCCCCGGATAAGCCGTCCGAAAATGTATCGGAACTGATAACTCACCCCGCATCGGAACAATGGAATAATGGCCGTCCGAACACATAATCAGGATGTCCGATGGATCGCTTGCAATCGATGCGCGTCTTTGCCAAGGTGGTCGAACAAGGTAGTTTTGCCGGTGCCGGACTGGCCCTGGACATGTCGAATGCGGTGGTGACCCGCCACGTCGCGGACCTCGAAAAACATCTGGGCGCACGCTTGCTCAATCGCACGACGCGGCGCTTGTCGCTGACCGAAACCGGCCTGATCTATCTCGAGCGCACGAAGCAGATCCTGCAGGATATCGACGATGCCGATGCGATGGCGTCGTCCCAGTCGAACAAGCCGGCCGGCACACTGCGGATTTACTCTCATCTTGGTTTTGGCCAGTTGCAACTGGCGCAGTTGTTACCCCGCTATGCGCTGCTATTTCCGGAGGTAAAACTCGATGTCACGCTGTCGGACCACACGGTCGATCTGGTCGAAGAAGGCTTCGACATCGGCATGTTCATCGAACTGCAGAAGTTCGATGCCAGCATGATTGCGCGCCAGATCGGCCTGTCGGACATCATCCTGTGCGCCTCGCCCGATTACATACGGCTGCACGGCACACCGCTGGAGCCGGAAGATATCTCGCAGCATGTCTGCCTCAATTTTGCGTACGAACAATTGCGACATCACTGGAGCCTCATCATCAACAAGCGCAGCGTCGATGTTCCGATCACCAGCAAGCTGGTGTCGAACGACGGCAACCTGTTGCGCCAGTGCGCGCTGGCCGGCATGGGTATTGTCATCCGCTCGTCCTTCACGCTCGGGGATGATCTGAGTTCGGGCCGGCTGGTGCGCCTGCTGCCGCAGCATCATCTGGGCACGCTGGCAGTCACGATGGTCTATCCGAGTCGCCGCCAGCTGTCCGCCAAAGTGCGCTCCTTCATCGACTTCATCAGTACGACTTTTCCGGAGCCGCAATCGGACCCGTGGCAAGCAGTCTGAACAAGTGGTCCGGATGACCCGCCCGGCAGGTCTGTCGGAAACCGTATCATCGTTGCGACGACGGGGTCATCAGTGCGCTTCAGGGAGGGGCAAGACGCAAGAAAAGCGCTTCCACTTCCGCCCGCGCCCATGGCGTGCGGCGCAGGAAAGTCAGGCTGGACTTGATGCTCGGATCACTCTTGAAGCAGCGCACGTCAATGCGCTGCGCCAATCCCTCCCAGCCGTGTTGCGCCACCAGCGCGGTGAGCATTGCTTCGAGGGTCATGCCATGCAAGGGATCAGTCATCAGGGTCCGTCATATCAGGTAAGGGTTCTTCCACGACGACCGTGCAATTGCGGCCATCGAGCTTGGCTTGCAGCAGGGCCGTTTCGGCGCGTTGCAGCAGATAGCCGGCCGTGTCGGCCGGCGCGTTGGTCGTCAGGCCGGCGGAAAACGTGACGACGTTGCCGTCAGTCATGCCGGCCCAGTCGCAGCCGGCGACCGCCGTGCGCAGGCGCGTCATTGCCGTGGCGGCGCTGTCGAGCCAGGTAGCCGGCATCACGATGCCGAATTCTTCGCCGCCGAGCCGGCCGAAACGGTCCATGCCGCGCAATAATTTCTGGGCGGTATCCGACACGGCCTTGAGCACGCGATCACCAGCGGCCATGCCGTATTGTTCATTGATGCGACGGAAATGATCGAGATCGACGATGGCGAAGCAGAACGGCTGGCCGGTCCGGCGTGAACGCTGCAGCTCGCCCTCCAGCGTTTCGAGCAGGGTGCGGCGGTTCATCACGCCGGTCAGCGCATCATGCCGGATCAGTGACGTGATCCCGGCACGCAAGGTGCGCAGTTCTTCTTCGCTGACGGCAAGTTGCTGGCGTAGCAGGGCGATTTCAGCAGCGGCATCCGGTTCACTCTTCATGGCAACAAGCTCCGTTCAATGTCACGACAGCGAATGGTCCGGGGACACCCCGAACTGGTTGGGTTCTTTTGCCTGCTGCGCCAGAAATATGACCACCACGATCCAGCCGATCAGCGGCACCAGCCACAACAGTTGCAGCCAGCCGCTGCGGTTGGTGTCATGCAGGCGACGGCTCGCGGCAGCAATCGACGGGACCAGCGTGACCAGCGAAAACACGCCACTGGCGGTGTTGTCGATCATCGTCAGCACGAGGCTGCCGAGCAGCGTGAACAAGGCGAAGTACCAGTACTCTTCGCGCGACGCGCGGCCGTTGAAGTCGGCGTATTTCGAAAAACAGGTCTTGATGGCATCGGTAAAAGTCATTGCGGCGTTCCGGGTTGGTCAGGGGAGAAGGGGGCAATGCAACGGACAATATGCCACAGCGTTTCCGTGTTGGAAACACCCTGTTCAATAGGCATCGGGCGATCTCCGCCGGCCGTCAACTGCCGAAAACCCGCAAGCCGGCCAGGTTCAGGATCGTGATGCCACCGTAATCCACACTCAGCAAGCCATCTCTTTCGAGCACCTGCAAGGCCTGGTTGGCACGCTGGCGCGAGGTGCCGCAGAGGTAGCCGATTTCTTCCTGCGAGATCTGCAGTTGCAGGCCGTTGTGCGG
>AEPR01000263.1 GCA_000195205.2 Oxalobacteraceae bacterium IMCC9480
CGAGCGCTACCTGGCACCCGGCGACCATGTCGCGCAAGAAAAAATCCTCAAGCTGGTCCAGATCGATCCGCTGTACGTCGAAGTGATCGCGCCGGTCGAACTGTTCGGCGCCATCCGGACCGGCATGACCGGCCAGGTCCGGCTCGACCCGATGATGAGCGGCAGTTACAGCGCCAAAGTCACGGTGGTCGATCGCGTGATCGATGCGGCCAGCGGCACCTTCGGTGTGCGGCTGGAATTGCGCAACCCCGGCAACAAGATTCCGGCCGGCATGCGCTGCAACGTCAAGTTCGTCAGCTAATGCCGGCGTCGCGCGTCATTGCGATTGCCGCCCCGATTGGCGGCGGTAAATCGGCGCTGGCCGAGGCGCTGGCGCGCACGCTGGGCAGCACGACGCTGTGCTTTGATGATTACGAAACCGCGACCCGGCAACCGGTGTCGCAGCTGTCAGCGTGGCTGGCCGCGGGTGCCGACTTCGATCAGCTGGAAGCGCCGGGACTGGCGCTCGAACTGACGCGCCTGCGCACGCTGGCCGCCACACCCGAGCTGGTGTTCGAGATGCCGCTCGGGCGCGCCTGGCCGGCCACTGCCAGCGCGATTGATGTGCTGGTCTGGATCGATGTGCCACTCGACCTGGCGCTAGCGCGGCGGCTGCGCGAGATCACGGCCACGGTGCAGAATCCGGCGCAGACGCTGGACTGGCTCACTGCGTATCTGGCGCATTACACCGGCACCATCCATGGCGTGCTGGCCGAACAGTTGCGGGTGGTGCGACCGCGTGCCGACCTGATCCTCGATGGGCGCGCCGAGCCGGCCGTGCTGCTGCGACAAGTGCTGGATTTTCTCGGGAAGACGCCATGACTGCGCGCGATTATTTGCGGGTCGATGCCTTCCTGGTCGACATGATCGGTGCACGCGCGCTGGCCAGCGCTTTTGAAATCGGCTTGATCGACCGGATGCTGGCGGCACCTTGCGACCTGGCGACACTGCAGGCCGATGTGCGGATCGACGCGGCCGGCCTGCACCTGTTGCTCGGCATGTTGCGTGCGCATCGCGTGCTGGAGCCGGCGGGTTTGCGCCTGAGCGCCGCTTTTCTTGATGCGCTGGTTTATCGCGACCTGCTCGAAGCCAAGCTGCAATTTGCCAACCTGGTTGCGCCGGATTTTTTGCATCTGTTCACGGCGCTGCTGATGGCACCGCAACAGTTCATGGAACAGGCTCGGCTGTTCAAGCTGTTTTCGTATCAGCGCTGTTTCGAGTCGACGCCGGACAATCTGGCACAAACCGCGCGCTGGATGCGGCTGACCACGGCGCTGACGAAGTACGAAGCGCAGGCCTGTATTGCCGAACACGATTTTTCGGGCTACCGGCGCATGCTGGATGTCGGTGGCAATAGCGGCGAGTTCGCGTTGCGGGTATGTCGTGCACAGCCGGGTTTGCAGGCTACCGTGTTCGACCTGCCGCTGGTGTGCGACATCGGTCGCCAGCATGTCGCCCGCGAACCGGAAGCCGCGCGGATGGCTTTCGTCAAAGCGCCGGTCGAGCCGGTGGCGCTGCCGCGCGGGCATGACCTGATCACCTTCAAATCGATGCTGCATGACTGGCCGGATGCCGGGATGGCGGACTTCCTGCAGCGCGCGCAGGTGGCGCTGGAGCCAGGCGGCACCCTGATGATTTTCGAGCGCGGGCAGGTACAGGTCGAGGCCGGCCAGATCGGCTATGGCCAGCTGCCGCTGATGCTGTTCTTCCGTTCGTATCGCACACCCGAAACGTATTGCGCGCAATTGAATCGGCTTGGCTTCACGGACATCACGGTGCGGCAGGTGCAGCTCGACATGCCCTTCATCCTGATCACCGCGATCAAGGGACCATGACTATGTTCGCCTTCGCGCCCGAGCTGACCACTGCCGATGATCGCTACGTCGATTACTGCCTGTGGGATTACACGCCGGTGGCCGCAGCGCCGGGCAAATGGCGTTCGGTCAATCTACTGCGCGACAGCTTTGCGCATGCAGGGATGGGTGCGCCGGCGTTCGCGCTGGTCGAGGCAATCCGGCAGGCCTTCGGACCATCGCGCACGGTGTGGGGTGTCAAGTTCGAGGGCGGTCGCCTGAGTTGGGAACTGTATTTTTACGATTACGACCGGCAGCGGCGCACGCGCTCGGTGACGCGCTTGCTGGAGGTAATCCGGCCGTGGATGGCGTCGTCCTTGCAGGTCAATGAGGCGCGTGACTATTTCATGTTTTCGATCGACCTTGATCGCACCGTGCTGGAGCAGGGCCGGCCGCTGGAACTGCTGCAGCTCTACATCGGCAATGTCGGCAGCACGGTCTCGTCGGGCATCTGTTACGACGTGACGGCGCAGGCGATGACGCTGAAAAATTTCTATTTCTTTTTTGATGCGCGCACGCAGGTCCGGCAGATCATCGACAAGGTGCGCTCGTCGGCGTATCTGGACTTGTCGCGCTTCGAGCTTGACAGCGTGCTGTGGCCCGAGCTGCGCGAGTGCCAGACCATCGTGCTGGCCAACAAGCGCCATCACGACGGCGTGTATTTTTCGCGGATCACGGTTGACCAGTTGCTGTTCTTTTTGCGCCGGCTCGATTATCCGGCCGCGCTGGTGGCGACCATCGAACAAGAGCGTGCGCAGCTCGATCATTTGCTGTATGACGTGGGCTTCGATTACCGCATGGAAGACGGCGTGCTGCGCATCCTCAAGAGTGCCTATTACGGCGTGTTTTAACTTTCAACAGGGAGCCTTCATGGGCTGCTTCAATCACCACCAGTATGTGTCGATGACGATGGAATTCAGGTGCAACCTGAAGTGCGTGCATTGCATGATCGAAGACACGATGGACCGGCTCAAGCCGCAAACCGAAGAGCAGTTGCACGCACTGCTGGCGCACAACGGCATGCACCGCAAGTGGAGCGGACTGATTCTGACCGGATCTGAAATCACGCTGCATCGCGACTTGCCGGAGTGGGTGCGGATGGCACGCCAGTCCGGTTTTGACAAGGTGCGCATCCAGACCCACGGCATGCGCCTGGGTAGCGAAAGCTATTGCGCCGAACTGATCGAGGCCGGCGTGAATGAATTTTTTATCAGCGTCGCCGGTGCCGATGCCGCCACGCATGACGGCATCACGACGGTGCCGGGGTCGTTTGACAAGACCTTGCGCGGGCTGGAAATTCTGGACCAGTCACCGGGTGTGGTGACCATCACCAACACGGTGGTAACCGAGCGCAGTTACCGGCAATTGCCGCAGCTGGTCGAGCGCCTGAAACACCTGACCCGCTTGGCGCAAATGGAGTTCTGGTTTTATTTTCCGATGCGCGAGCAGGACGACAAGAACCTGATCGCGTCGCACCTTGATGCCTTGCCCTTGCTGCGTGAAGCGATCGATGCGGCACGCGCGATCGGGCGCGGCATCGAGGTCAAGAATTTTCCGGAATGCCTGCTCGGCAGTGATCGCGCCGCGCTCTACAACGACCAGCCCGAGCTGTATATCGACGATGCGTTCTGGACCGAATTCATGCGCAACGGCTTCCACCAGTGCGTGCATCGGGCGCAATGCGGCTCGACGCAATGCCTCGGGCTCAATACCGCCTACGTCAAAAAATTCGGCTGGCATGCCGATGTGCTGGCACCGCTGCCTAAGCTTCAACCGGCCGGCTGATCCGGCAACTGCACGCAATACTGGTTGCGCCCGCCAGCCTTGGCCTGATACAGCATGTCATCAGCCTGGCGGATCAACTCCTTTGCCGCCATCGGCTTGCCATCGCAGAAGGCTACGCCGATGCTGGCCGTGATCGATAGCGGCAAGCCTTCGAGCTTGAACAGGGCGCGCATCGAATCGACGATCTTGCCGGCGGTTTTTTCGGCATCGTCGGTATGCGTGATGCCTTCCATGATCACGGTGAACTCGTCGCCGCCCAGGCGCGCGATGGTATCGACCGAGCGCAGCGCGCGCGACAGGCGGCCGGAAAAAGCTCTGAGCAAGGCGTCGCCGACCGGATGGCCGTGCGTGTCGTTGATGCTCTTGAAATGATCGATGTCGAGGAATAGCAGCGCCATCAGGCTGCGTTCGTTGCGGGCAGTCGAGAGCGCCTGCGCCAGCTTTTGCTCGAAGCCGGCGCGGTTGAGCAAACCGGTCAGGCTGTCGACCTGGGCCAGTTGCAGCAGGCGGCTTTGTTCGTGTTTTTTGTCGGTGATGTCATGGATCATGATGTGGATGCCAACGACTTCTTTCGCGTCGTCGCCGATTTGCGGGATGTAGGTCGATTCGACCCAGCGCACGCTGCCATCGCTGTTTTCCTGATGCTCGAAAGTGACGCGCTCGCCTTGCAGGGCGCGTTCCAGATAGGGCGCAATGAAGGCGTACTGCTCGTCGCCGACGAATTCACGGATGGTCTTGTAGCGGATCTCGTCGCGGTTGATGCCGAACGCGCGTTCGTAGGCGAGGTTGTTGAAGCGGTAGCGCTGCTCGGCATCGACGAAGGCCACCAGCGCCGGTAGCGTGTCGGTGATGGTGCGCAGGCGCTGTTCGCTCTTGCTAAGCGCCTGTTCGGATTCGCGCCTGACGGTGATGTCGTCAACACTGCCGACATAGCCTTCGACCGCGCCATCGACGACGATGGGCGCGGTCTTCATCGAGACCCAGACGATGCGGCCGTTGTCATGCTTGAAGCGGTACGCGCCCTGATACGACGCGTGTTCGCCGCTCGCATGTCCCCAGGCCTGGAATACTTTCAGGCGGTCCTCGGGGTGGATAGCCTTGACCCAGCCATCGCCCATGGCTTGGGTCGCGGCCAGGCCGGACATCTCTTCGTAGGTGCGATTGACGTAGGTGCAATTGCCGTCCGGGTCGGTGCGGAACAGGCCCAGCGGCGAAGCATCGTTGGCGGCGGTTAGCTCGGCCTGTTTGCTGCGCAGGTCCAGTTCCTGCCGGCGGCGCACCGTGATGTCTTCGGCGATGCCGAGGATGTATTCCAGTGCGCCATTGTCATCGAGCAGCGGCACCGCCACGATACGCAGGCAATGCAGTTCGCCGCTGCGACTGTGGAAGGGCACCTCCGGCAAATTGATCACCATCGGATCGGCAATCATGCGCGTTTCGAACTCGGTGAAGATGGTCTGGGTAGTGGTCGGAAATACTGCCTCGTCGGTAGCGCCGAGTACCAGCGCAGACGGATAGCCGGTGACGATTTCGGCGGTCTCGTTCCAGACGATGGTCCTGGGCGTGGTGCCGCGCATGTCGCGGGCATAGACCACCAGCGGTAAATTGTCGATCAGCGATTGCAGGAAAGCGCGGCTGTTGCGGGTCTCGAGTTCGGCTTCCTTGCGCGCCGAGATGTCGCGTGTGGTGATCGCAATGCCGCCTTCGATGGCAACCACCTGCTGACGCAGCCAGCGCTGCCTGCCGTTGCTGGTCGTGAACTGGAATTCTTCTTCGAGTGGCGTGCCGGTGCTGACGACGCGCAGGTATTTGTCCAGAAAACCGCTGCTGCGCATGGCCGGCATGACCTCGCACAGCGACTGGCCGATCAGCGTATTGCGGTCACGGTTGAGCAGGCTGGCACCGCGATCGTTGATGGCCGAAATCGTGAAGTCGGTAATGGTGCCGCTGCTGTCGGCGTCGCTTTGCAGGATGGTCAGCGCATCGAGGCTGCCCTCGGCTGCGGCACGGAACACCGCCTGCGCTTGCGCTGCCGCCAGTTCGCTCATGCGCAGACGGGCGCTCTGGCGCATCAGGATGGCGATGAATACCAGCAGGGCGATCGAGCCGGCGATGCCTGACCAGATGGTCGCGTTGCGGTTGCGGTCATACCGTGCCAGCGCGTCGTGTTCGTCGATACCGACCACGGCCACCAGCGGAAAATCATTGAGTTGCTGGAAGCTGAAAATGCGCCGCACGTGATCGTTCGGGCTGTCGCGGATGATGGCTTGCGAACGGTTTTTTGATTCCGGTTTGATCCAGCTTGCAAACGATTGGTCGTCGCCGGGAAACGGTGTTGGTCCGATCCGGCTGGCGCGAAAGATGCCGTCATCGCCGACCAGGCCGACAAAGCTCTTTGCGCCGGTCCGGTTGGGCGAATAGTCGGTCAGCAATGACTGCTTCAAGGCCACCGCGACGACGCCGGCAAAGCTGCCATCAGGCCGGTTCAGGCGTCGGCTGACGATGATGGACCACCTGGTGGAATACGGTTCGAGCAAGGGCCGGCTGACGAACAGGCTGTCGCTATCGCGCTGTGCGTGAACCTTGAAGTAATCGCGGTCGGCGATGTTCTCGAGGCTGGGCGTGTGGACGCCGGTGACGCCATCGCCATTGGCATCCGAAATCGCCACGCCCAGCATCAAGTCGGCCGGCAGCACGCCTTTGCGCTGCACCAGTTCATCCAGATGGAAGCTCTGTTGCTGCTGCTCGTAAGCGAACTTGATGAACTGCGTGGCCTGGTCGACCTGGCGCAACAGGCGCGCGCTGTAGTCGGCGTATTCCTGGCTGAGTGCTTCGGCGCGGCTGCTGGCATCGTCGAGGGCGATGGCGCGGCTGTCCTGTACCTGGAAATACACCACGGTCCAGAGCAGGGTCAGCATCAGCAAACCCGAGACCGGCAACAGCAACTGCAAATGAAAACGCGCCAGCAGGCGCGTGAATTGTCCGGGACGGTAGATCATGATGCACCTGCCCGCCGTGAGCACGAGAGCGCGCAACCACGAACGCTGCGTGGTGTGCCGGGCGAAAACGGAAGAGGCGGTGCGCTTGGTCGCATGAGAAACGGAAGGGTCTGGTCGTCTGGTGCGGGCAGTGTAGCGAAAAATCCGGTGCTGCAGTCAGGTGAAGGCTTGCGCCTTCACCCGGACAGGCTGTTTTACTGGCGTGGCGCTTAGCGGCCGCGACCACCGGAGCGACGCGGTGCCGATGTCTTGGTCGTACCGAAGCTTTTCGATGGACCGCCGCCTTGTGGCTTGGCGGTTGGCGAAACACGCGTCTTGACGACGGCAGTACGGCCTTGTGGCTGACCGCGTCCGCCGCCGCCATTGCCGCTGCGCAGCTGGATCGGCTGGGCGCGGGCATTCGGATCAGGCTCGAAGCCGGGCACGACTTCTTTTGGCAATTCGCGCTTGATCAGTTTCTCGATGTCACGCAGCATTTCGTGTTCGTCGACGCAGACCAGCGAGACCGCTTCGCCGGTGGCACCGGCACGACCGGTACGGCCGATGCGATGGACGTAATCTTCCGGGATGTTCGGCAAGTCATAGTTGACCACGTGCGGCAACTGGTCGATGTCGATACCGCGCGCGGCGATGTCGGTGGCGACCAGCACTTGCAGCTTGCCATCCTTGAACTCGGCCAGCGCCTTGGTACGGGCCGACTGGCTCTTGTTACCGTGGATCGCCATGCCGCTGATGCCGTCTTTTTCGAGTTGTTCGACAAGCTTGTTGGCACCGTGCTTGGTGCGCGTAAACACCAGCACTTGCGGCCAGTTGTTGGTCTTGATCAGGTGCGCCAGCAGCGGGTGCTTTTTGTCGCGGTCGACCGGATAAATTTTCTGGGCGATGATTTCGACGGTCGAATTGCGGCGCGCGACTTCGATCATCTTTGGCGCGTTCAGCAAGCCATCGGCGAGCGTCTTGATCTCTTCCGAAAAGGTGGCCGAGAACAGCAGGTTCTGGCGCTTCTTCGGCAGCACGGCGAGGACTTTCTTGATGTCCTTGATGAAGCCCATGTCAAGCATGCGGTCGGCTTCGTCGAGGATCAGGATTTCGACTTGCGACAGGTTGACCGTGCCCTGGCCCATGTGGTCGAGCAAGCGGCCCGGCGTGGCGACAAGGATGTCAACGCCATGCTTGAGCATCTTGATTTGAGGATTGATGCCGACGCCGCCGAAGATCACGGTCGAGGTCAGTTTCAGGTATTTGCCATAGGTGCGGACGCTTTCCTCGACCTGCGCGGCGAGTTCGCGCGTCGGGGCCAGGATCAGGGCGCGGATAGGGCGGGTGGCGGTGTTGGTGGTCGGTGCCGAGGTGCTGGTCGACAGGCGGTGCAGCAGCGGCAGCGTGAAGCCGGCGGTTTTACCGGTACCGGTTTGCGCACCGGCGAGCAGGTCACCACCGAGCAGGACGGCGGGAATCGCCTGTGCCTGAATCGGGGTAGGAATGGTGTAGCCGTGTTCTGTGACGGCGCGCACGATATCGGCCGACAGGCCGAGTTGAGCAAATGACATAAGGACTTTATAGAGAAATTGGCCTGTCGCCACGAAGGGCGCCAGTCGCAGGCAAACGGATTAGGATGCGAGGGTCTGATAGACAGCGGCAAGTAGACTGGACGATGTGCCGCGTGGCCGGAGTATAGCAGTGCTTGCGGGCGGGACCGGCGCTGACCGGTCCCGCAGCGACAAATTTTTACTTGGCGAACGGGCCCAGTGCGGCGACCATTTGCGCGAAAATCTTCGGCGAAGCGGCGATGACTTCATCCTTGTACAGATAGTCGGATTCGCCGGCGAAGGTGCCGACGATACCGCCGGACTCGGTCACCATCAGCGAACCGGCGGCCATGTCCCATGGCTTCAGACCTTTTTCAAAAAAGCCATCCAGACGGCCGGCGGCGACATACGCCAGGTCCAGCGCAGCGGCACCCGGACGACGCAAACCGGCGCACTTCTGGGTCATGACGCGGAACATGTCGATGTACTCTTCGAGGCCTTGCATGTTTCGGAACGGGAAGCCGGTGCCGATCAGGGCATCCTGCAGACGGTCACGCTTGGCGACGCGCAGGCGCTTGTCGTTGAGGTAGGCACCGGCACCCTTTGAGGCGGTGAACAGGTCGTTGCGGGTCGGGTCGTAGATCACGGCTTGCGTGATGACGCCGCGCTGCTGCAGCGCGATCGACACGCAGTATTGCGGGAAGCCGTGGATGAAATTGGTGGTGCCATCGAGCGGATCGATGATCCAGACGTTTTCGTTGTCGTCGTGCAGATTGTCGGAAGCGCCGGACTCTTCGGCGAGGATGGCGTGGGTCGGATAGGCGTTGGTCAGAATCTCTATGATCGCTTGCTCGGCGGCCTGGTCGACTTCGGTGACGAAATCATTCGGGGCTTTTTCGACGTATTTGACGCGGTCGAGGTCGAAGGAAGCACGGTTGATGACCGCAGCGGCGCGACGCGCAGCCTTGATCGCGGTATTGAGGAAGGGATTCATAGCGGTTCCGTTAAAATGGCGAGCCGCCACCATCGGACGGACCACCTAAATTGAAATTAATGAGCGATGCAGCATCGTCTAACCCTCCAACGTGCCGCGAATGGCGCCATTTTAAATGAACACTGCCCAAATCGACACGTCTCTTTTCACTCGCCTGCGTTTTGTCCTGGTCGAGACCAGCCGGCCCGGCAATATTGGTGCTGCCGCACGGGCCATGAAGACCATGGGATTCACGGATCTGGTGCTGGTCAATCCGCGTTTTGCGGACGCCGCGCAGCAGGATGAGGCGGTCGCTTTTGCCAGCGGCGCGCAGGATGTACTGGCCAATGCGCGCATCGTCGGTTCGATCGAGGAAGCACTGGTCGATTGCAATTACGCCGCTGCGGTCAGCGCCCGCCTGCGCGAGTTTTCACCGCCGGTGAACGGGCCGCGCAAGTTTGCCGATGAGGTTGCCGGCAATGCCGCGCTGCGCGTCGCGCTGGTGCTGGGTAATGAGCGCTTCGGCTTGCCCAACGAGATCGTCGAGAAGTGCAATGTGCTGATCAACATTCCGGCCAATCCGGCGTACTCGTCACTGAACCTCGGCCAGGCCGTGCAGGTGCTGGCGTATGAATGCCGGATGGCGGCGCTCGGTGACGACGCGATCGCCACCGAAGTCGGCTTCCATGGCGACGCTGCCAGCCTCACGCAAGTCGAAGGCATGTACCAGCATCTGGAGCAGGCACTGGTGGCGATCGACTTCCTGAAACCCGACAGCCCGAAAAAACTGATGCCGCGCCTCAAGCGCCTGTTTGCCCGCACCGGTCTCGAGACCGAAGAAGTCAACATCCTGCGCGGTATCGCCAAGCAGATTCTGGCGCGCTGCGGCTAACAGGCGTCGTAGGGTGTGCACGGGGGTATCGTG
>AEPR01000262.1 GCA_000195205.2 Oxalobacteraceae bacterium IMCC9480
ACGATGAGGCCGTGCCCACCCTACGGTCCGTACAGGATCGCAACGTTAGCGCCTATGCCCGTAGCACTGCACTTTTTCCTTTTTTCCTGGCATGACTCTGCGCTGTCTTGCTGCCTGCCAGTTTTTGCTGCCCCCTCCCCACCGTCGCCGCCGACATGGCTGGTGAGGCCGCCCTTACGTCATGAACTTGAGATTGGTTTTCATCAAATCAAAACTCCCCGAATTCGGTAAAACCAGTCTCATGTCGGGGCCGTCCGTGACGCCAAACCAGCGCGCCAGGGTCGCGGAATATTGGTCAACCGAGGTCGTCGGAATTTGCCGGCCATTTCCGATATCGGTCAGCCCGCCCAGCAACTGGGGAAATTCACCATAGAAATTCTTGCCCTTGACCGCCCCGCCCATGATGAAGTGGTGGGAGCCCCAGCCATGATCGCAGCCGTCACCGTTGCTGGTGAGCGTACGGCCGAATTCGGAGGCGGTGAAGGTTGTCACTGTCCCCAGCGCATTCATGGCGCTCAGGGTGCCGTCGTTCTTCAAGGCCTTGTAAAAATAATCCAGCGCATCGCCCAGTTCCTTGTGCAGTTCCGGCTGCCGCGAAAGCTGGTCGCTATGCGTGTCGAACCCGGTCAGCTGAACCAGAAAGACCTGGCGTCGGGCACCTAGCCTTTCGCGGACAGCAATCATGCGCGCCACCAGCCGCAACTGGTCGGCCAGTTCACTGCCGACCAGATTGGAGGGCAGCGGCAAGTCCGGTGCCAACGCCAGAATTCCCGACAGCGTCTGGTTTGCATCGATCGCCCGGCTGGTGGTATCCGCCAGATCCTGCGAAAAGGGGTGCGTGCCGCCGGTCAGGAGCAGCGACCTCAGCAGGCCGGTGGCCGCCGATGAGCTGAACAATTTGCCACTGAGTGCAGTAATGCTCGCTGAACCATCGCTGCCGAGCTGATAACCAAAGGTGCGCCGACCTGACAGCAACACCCCGCCGCTGGCGGTACTGCAGCACGTAAATATCGGATTGGTGTTGCTATAAACACTGCTGTTGGAGAACAAATCTCCCATGAGCCCGGCCCAGCCGTATTTGGCACCTTCCGGATTGCTCGCCTGCCAGGTCGAGGTTTGATCGTTGTGCGAAAACAGGTGTGCCGGAAGCCGGGTGGGAATATTGAAATCGGCCAGCGTGGTGACTTGTTTTAATGTGCCAACGTTGGCCAGCACGGCAAGGTGGCCAGCGTCCCAGATGGTTTTGAGGGGAGCCAGCTCGGCAGGCAAGGTAAAACGACGGCCTGCGCTGGCGCCCTGCAGTGCGATGGTCGGTACCAGTTCCAGTGAGGCACCGTTGGGACCCAGCAAATCGGCTGGGGCACGCACCAGCGAGGGCCGCACCGAGTTGTAGATATTAATTGACGGCTGATCAAGCGGAATGAAGGTGTTGTTGTGATCGTTGGCCCCCCCCAGAAAAAGACAAACCAGGGTCTTGTAGTCCGTCGACGATTGCGCCGCTGCACTACCGATCCCGGCCAGGTTCAGCGCAAATGGCGTTGCGACGCCTGCAATACTGAGCTTGGCAGCGGTTTTCAAGAACTCGCGGCGACTCGATTTTGAATAGATCATCTTGGTTCTCCGGATTATTTTTGAACGAGATACTCGGGGGCCACCATCGTCATCAACACCGCGATCTTGACGCGGTTCAATCGATCCCGGTCAGCGGTATCTGTCGCAATCGGGACGGATGCAATGGCATCACGGATAAGGGCTTTCGTCGTCGCGCCAAGCTGATTTGCCGTGATCAGCAGATTCAAGTTCGCCACGAGCGCATCCGGGTCATCGGCCAGTTTGAGCTGGGGGCTGAAGTCGGGCTGGATATCGTTGTTGTCGCCGAGTCCCACATTGATTGCGCGCGTCATAAAATTGACATAGGACACGACCGACAATTCCTGCGTAATTTGCGCCTCGGGCGCGAGCAGGTTCAGGTCGGCGGTTTTGCCGCTGGAAGGGGTATAGCCGGGACGGAAGAAATTGAAGACCGACGGTGCAATCATCGGTGACTGCCCAAGAAAAGCGGGAGACACGGTTCGTCCCATCAAAAATCGCCCATCCGCCGATGTCGCCCCGAAGGCCCGCATCCACTGTATGAGGCGCACCACCGGCTCCCGCAATTTTCCGGCAACCGGTGTCAATGCGGCAAAGTTGCGCGCCTCGTCGTCGAGCAAGACCGCACTGACTACCGCTTTGAGGTCACCGCGTACCCCTGCACCGTTATTAACGAAGACCGCGGCAACCCGCCCCACATAAGCCGGTGAGGGGTTGCTGGTGACCAATCGCTGGATCAGTTGCTTGCTGAAAAATGGGGCGGTGTTCGCGTGAAGGAACAGCGTATCGAGGGCAATTGTCAGATCGCTCATCGCATCAGCGGCCGCATTGGAGGGAATCGTTACGCCGAGGAAGGATTTTTCGCTCGTGGAGTGATGCCCCGGATAAACCTGCATGGGGACGACTTCGCGATCACCCGCATTTTTAACGAGTCCGAGAACTGCCGGATAGTTCTTTTCGATGGCAGGAAGTGCGCCCCAGCTAAAGCCGGTAAAGACTTTGGCAAGGCCGGTAATGTCGGCATTGGTGTAAGTGTCAATGGGCTGGCCATCACTACCGCGCTTCAGGGTGCCATCCATGTTGAGCTGATTGAGGCCGATGGTGAACAGTTGCATGATCTCCCGCGCGTAGTTTTCGTCCGCCGTTCTGCCCGTGGCCGGATCTTCCTTTTCATTGGCCAGATGCGACAAAAAAACACCCATGGCAGGTGACAGCGACACATCTTCGATCAATGTACGAAAATTCCCGAAGGCATTGCGCCCAAGCATGTCCAGATACGCCGACGGACTGCGCCTCTGATGCCCGGACAACAGGCTCAATGAGGCGACAAATATTTCGGACAGGGCAAAGGCGACGCGTTGTCGCAGCGCATCCGGTCCGGCAGTGAACGACTTCCACATGCTTCTGATGAAGCCGACTTGTTGTCTCGGATCAGTCACCGCTTCGTCAGAAGCCAGGTACGCATCGGTGTTCGGCAAATGCAATGATTGCGGGATAGAAAACTGCTGCGTGAGCCAGGCACCATAAGTGCTGGCTGTCAGCGACTCCATGCCGGGTTGCGTGGCGCCAAAGGTGGCCTGACTCAGAAAACGCGAGGCTTCCGGCATGGCGGGCTGGTAACTGCTCCACGAAAAAGCGGCAATCACCGGGTCCGGAGCCGGACTCACGCCCGGTGAACTGCCGTCGCCGGTTGACGTACCGGGCGTTCCCGGAGTGCCTGGCGTACCGGGTATTGCTGCGCTTCCCGTACCCGTTTGGCCATTGACTGCGGTACTGCCACTGCCACCGCAAGCAGCCAGAAAGGCGGCACTCGCCAGCGTCGCGAGTATCCCGGGGGAAGCGTGGTTTTCAGGAATTTCCGCCGTGTCCGGCGCAACGGTATCGACGGCGAAGATCGGCGTTTCAGGAAGAACGGAGCTGGGTTCAATGGTGGACATGGCAGGCTTTCATTCGATGGTTAGTCAGCATGAAAAGGATGGACAGGAGGGGAAAATCCGATCGTCAGTTCCGGTCCGTGACAGCGCTGGGGCTGGGATAAATATACCAGAAGATATTTCCCAAAAGAAACCAATAGTATATCCAAAGGCGATTTCGCCACATACGAAAAAGTCAATACCGGCGCGGCTTTCTGAGGATTTTGTAACTTCAGGTAACGACCTTCATCAGGACGACTGACCCCATTCGACGGGCTGTCATCAACGGGATAAAAGTGCCTGCCGAAGCACCATCGCCAGCGTCGCTGCCGCGCCAATGCCGAACTGCGCTACAGTGCGGCTTCCGTTCGTCTACACCCTTTTCATCGCCTTCGCACCCATGATTCCTGCGCGCCTCCGATCCCTGTCATGCATCGCCGCCACGGCCCTGCTTGCGCTCTGCAGTACCGCGTTCAGCGCCGACATGACCAAGACCTTGCATGTGGTCCTGCAGAACGGCGAAACCGTGCTCGATCCCGCGCAGGCCTCCGACATCAATACGTTGAGCCTGATCGAAAACATCTTCGATGCGCCGCTGCGCTACGACTATCTGGCGCGCCCGCTGGCCTTGCGAGCGAACCTGACGACGGCGCTGCCCACCATCAGTGCCGATGGCAAGACCTATACGCTCACGCTGCAACGCGGCATCCGTTTTACGCCCGATCCGGCCTTCGGCGGCAAGCCGCGCGAACTGGTCGCGACTGACCTGATCTACAGCATGCAACGTCATTACGATCCGGCGCTGAAGTCGCCGTGGCTGTTTTTACTCGATGGCAAACTGGCCGGCGACACCGCGCTCACACAAGGCAAGTTCGATCCGATGCGCCCGATTGCCGGCCTGACGGCGCCCGACAGCCACACGCTGCGCATCGTGCTCAATCGGCCGGACAATAATTTTCTGTACATCCTGGCAATGCCGGCACTGTCAGTGGTGGCGCACGAAACCATCGCCGCGCGCACCGCCTTCCCGATCGGTACCGGACCGTATCTGCTGCGCGAATGGCAGCGCAACAGCCGCTTGCTGCTCGACGCCAATCCCGATTACCGCCGGACCGTTTTCGATGACAGTACATCCGGTAATCCGGCCATCGCGCGCGCGCTGCACGGTCGCTCGCTACCGCTGATCGGCCACATCGATGTCCGCGTGCTGGAAGAGCAGCAAGCCCGCGTGCTGGCGTTTCTGAACCGCGATATCGACTACCTCGAACCGGTGCCGGCACCGCTGGCCGGCATGGTGCTCGAACAGGGCAAGCTCAAACCCGCGCTGGCCGATCAGGGCATCACGCTGGCACTGACACCGGTGATGTCGCTCGATTACCTGTGGATGAACATGGAAGACCCGGTGCTGGGCGGCTACGCCTTGCCGCAAATTGCGCTACGCCGCGCGATCGGCTACAGCTACGACCGCGCGGAAGATATCCGCGTGCTGTCAAAAGGACTGGCCATCCCGGCGCAGTCGCCGCTGCCACCGAACGTGTTCGGCTACGACGCCGCGCTGCGCAGCGATGCCGTGTATGACCCGGCGCTGGCCCGCGCACTGCTTGAGCGCTTCGGCTATCGCGACCGCGACGGCGATGGCTGGCGCGAACAGCCGGACGGGTCACCGCTGACGCTGACGATGCACACGCTGGCCTCGACCACAGGGCGTTTGCGCGACGAATTGTGGAGCCGCAGCCTGAAAGCCATCGGTATCCGGGTGGTCTTCACCAGCGGAAAATTTACCGACCTGCTGAAAGCCGCGCGGCTCGGCCAGGTGCAAATGCTGGAAGCCGAATGGATCGCTGACTTCCCCGATGGCGAGAATTTTTACCAGCTGCTGTACGGCCCGAATGCCGGCTCGGCGAACCGCGCCCGCTTCCGGCTGCCGGCGTTCGACCGCTTGTACGAACAGGCGCAGCAACTGCCGGACTCGCCGGCGCGCAATCTGCTGTATCGGGATATGAACCGGTTGGTGCAAGGCTATGCACCCTGGGTGCTGCGCACGCATCCGGTGTCGGCCGATGTGCAGCAACCATGGCTGCGTCATTATCAGCGCCATCCGGTGATGCTGACGGCGTGGCGGTATCTGGATTTGGAGCGGTGAGCCCAAGCCGTCAGTATCCGGGACCGTACCGCAAGGTTCGGCACGCCTTCGACAGGCTCAGGGCGAACGGTATCTGGTGCGCCGGTATGGGTATTCGTCGCGCCCCACCATCCGTTCGTCCTGAGCTTGTCGAAGG
>AEPR01000261.1 GCA_000195205.2 Oxalobacteraceae bacterium IMCC9480
GGCGTTTCGCGCCAAGCCGGTGGTGCGGGCGCAGGCCGATGTCGCACTCAATTTTGTCGGGCTCGACGGGGTATTGAATCTGTTCGGCTAAGAGGACGATTGCGGATTTTCAATAACGCGGAACCAAGATGCAGGATCCGTCACTCATGCCCAGTTCAACCGATACAGGGAAAAGTGATGGGCAACAGCTTGCAAAGAATACCGTGCGTTTCAGCGTGCGCCGTACCACAAAGTCCAACTGCCGGGTCTCCACCGCGCAGTGCGTTCACCGACCAGCCAGCTTTACCTCCAAATATTGGAATTCAAGATCTCGATACCCATACGCTGACCCGCATTGCAGGTCGCCTGCAAGCGGCAGACCGCAGCAACTTCAGGCTGGTCGGACGTGCCTTCAGGGCTAGTGGAGCAGAGGCGTGCGACGCGATCGCGGTCACGATTCCAGACGACCTGCAGGCAGCGTTGCTGGCTTACCGGGAAGGGGGTATCGCGCACCTCGATCTGGCCAACGGCAATTTCAAGGATACCGATCTGCCCCGGATTGCGGTCGGACTGTCTGCCGTGATACGGCACCTGACCAATCTGAATTTGAGCAATAACAGCAAACTCACCGATGCAGGACTTGCCAGCCTGGCTCCGCTGACCGCGCTAAAACAACTCGACCTGGGGCATTGCACGGGCATCGGCGATACGGGGCTCGCACACCTTGGCAACATGGCCTCGCTGACGCAGCTGAATGTGCGGCAGTGCACGAACATCACGGATGCGGGGCTGGAACAACTCGCCAACCTGCCGCGGCTGGCGCGGCTGAACCTCGCGGGATGCCATCGCATCACGGCGGCAGGCATCGCGCACCTGAAAAAACTGCCGCTGACTTACCTCGATCTGTCAGGCTGTTCCGGGATAAGCAATGCAGCCATAGCGCATCTCAAGGCGCACCAATTGACTGAGCTGAACCTGAGCGACTGCACCGGTTTCGGCGACGAGGGGTTTGCACACCTGGCAGAGGTGCCATTACAAACTCTGGATTTGTCGGGATGTACGGGCTTCACGAATAGCGGATTGCGTTTTTTAAACAAGAGCACCTTGACCCGCTTGTCGCTCAGGAACTGCACGCAACTCGACTTTGGCGCCACCTTCCGTTTGTATGGCGCGCAGTCGCTGCGACATCTGGATCTGGCTGGTTGCGAGGGCCTCGACAACACAGCGTTGACCGCACTGCAGGACCTGCCGTTGGAGCATCTCGATCTGGCGCGTAACACCTTCCTCAACGACACCGGATTGGAGAGCCTCGCGGAAATGACATCGCTGCGGTATCTGAACCTCAGTGGTGGTGCCGACATGACGGATGCGGCGCTGGCCCACTTAGCTGAGCTCCCTGCGTTGCAGCACCTTATTCTCAACAACTGCAGACGGACCACCGATGCAGGGCTGGCGCAGTTATCCCATTTGCCATTAGAGACGCTGGAACTGGTTGACTGTGTTGCACTGACCAACACCGCTCTGGCGCGCTTGCCGGGTGCTGCGGCGACCTTGCAAAAGCTCGACTTGAGCGGCTGCACGGCGCTCAGCGATGCCGGTCTGGCCCATCTGGCCGACATCACCACCTTGCGAAAACTGGACCTGTCATGGAACCGGAATTTTACGGATGCCGGCGCTGTAGCGTTACGTGAATTGCCGTTGGGACAGTTGCGCCTGAACGGGTGGATCGGTCTCACGGATCAAGGCATGACCGCACTATCCGGGATGCCGCTGCAGTCGCTGGGACTCATCGGATGCGACAACATTGACGGTAGCGGACTCGCACAGTTGAATTCGCGCTGTTTGCAGAAATTTGACTTGTCACACTGCCGTCTGCTCAACGATGACGCGATGATCTATTTGAGAAGACTGCCATTGAAGGAGCTCGATCTGTCCTGGTGCGGTGCGATTACCGATGCGGGACTGGCGCATCTGACGGGACTGCAGCTGACACGTCTGGACTTGACCTATAACTCCGGAGTCACCGATGAAGGACTGAAAAATTTATCCGGCATGCCACTGCAACAACTGCGTGTGCTCGGCTGCCACCAGGTCACACCGAACGGATTTTGGGCAGCCGGACTGGAGCGCTTGCAGTAAAAAAAACTGTGCTGCTTGAGCTTGTCGA
>AEPR01000260.1 GCA_000195205.2 Oxalobacteraceae bacterium IMCC9480
GGGGTTATCGTGCCCACGCGAATGCACCACACAACCGTGATTTGACCGACGCTGCGGGAATTCGTATCGCGCCCGCACGTATGCACTACTCCTGCCTCATCCGATCATTCCCAACCACAACGGCAAGGTCAACACCGACATTAGCGTCCCCGCCGAAATCAAAAACGCCACAAACGGCCCGTTCCCGCCCATGCGCGCCGCCAGCACATAGGCGCTCGAAGCAGTGGGCAGCGCACTGAACATCACGACGATCTGCAGTTGCAGCTGCGGCAGTCCGAGGCGACTGCCCAGAAACCAGGCGATGGCCGGCAAGGCCAGCAGCTTGATGGCGATGAAGTAAGCCGCCATCCCCTTGGCCTGATGCAGTCCGGATAAGCGCAGCCCGGCGCCGACCGTGATGAGCCCGATCGCGATCGCGGCATTGCCGATACGCGAGAGCGTGGCACCGATAAATTCGGGAATCGGGATCCCGCTGAAGTTGATGATCAGGCCCATTACGGTCGCCAGCAATAGCGGATTTTTCATCAGCTCGCGCAGCAGCCCACCCTTGCGATGGACCAGCGCATGCACCGCCGCGACATTGCACAGCGGCACAGAAAAACCAATGATTAGTGCCATCAGCGCGGTGCCGGTATCGCCACCGAGCCGCGACGCCACGGCCAGCGCGATGTACGAATTGAAGCGGAAGGCGGTCTGTACGCCCGACTCGAAGAGCATCGGTCCGGGCCGGAACAGCGGCTTGGCCAGCCAGCCGAGCGCGACGCCGGACAAACAGGTCAGCAGCGCGACCTGCAACATCCTGCCGGTGCTGGAAAAGTCGAGCGGGGCGCGCGCCGTGGCGTAAAACAGCAGCGATGGAAACAGCACGTAATAGACCAGCTTTTCGAGGCCGGCCCAGAAGGCCGGTTCCCAGCGGGTGATCCGGAACAGCACCAGGCCCAGCAAAATCAGCGTGAAATCAGGTAACAGCAGGAAGGCAAGTGACATGGCGGGGCGATCAGGATTATTTCAGCAGGCCGGCCAGCTCGACGGCGGTCTTTACGTTCATCTTGTCGAAAATATGGGCCCGATGGACTTCGACGGTACGCATGCTGATACCGAGCTGGTCGGCGATGACCTTGTTCATTTTGCCGATCAGGATCAGGTCCAGTACTTCGCGTTCGCGTGCCGACAGACTGTCGAGCCGGACCTGCACCTGCGCCTGTACGCCCGCTTCGCGCGAGGCGGCCAGGGCTTCTTCGACGCGGTCGATCAGCTTGTTGTCGTTGAACGGTTTTTCAAAGAAGTCGAAGGCGCCGCGCTTGAGGCTGTCGACCGCCATCGGCACGTCGCCGTGGCCGGTCAGGAAAATCACCGGTAGCCGCAGGGTCAGTTTGCGCCTGGCCATGATGTCGAACAGCACCGCGCCGCTGGTGTCGGGCATGCGGATATCGAGCAGCACGCAGTCGCCCGCCGGATCAAACGCGACCTGGTCAAGCGTGGCCAGGAAGGCATCGGCACCGTCATAGGCCTTGGCCGCGATGCCGCGCGAACGGGCCAGCCAGCTCAGCGAGTCGCGGATCGCTTCTTCATCATCAACGATATGCAGCATCGGAAATCCTGTGTCTGAAAGTGGTGGCCGTCACGCCGGTAGTGCGGCGTTCGGGTTCTCGTCGGCGAAGGGCAAGGCAAATTGGAAAATCGTCCCGCCGGCCGGATTACTTGTATGGGTCAGCCGGCCGCCATGGAACTCGATGGCGGTGCGGCAGATGTTAAGCCCCATCCCCATGCCTTCCGACTTGGTCGAAAAGAACGGCGAGTATAGACGCTCTGCAACATTCTCCGGTATGCCATGGCCCTGGTCGATGATCTCGGTCAGTACGGCGGCCTGGCCGGTTGCGGTCAGCGTGCGGCTCAGCGTGATGCGCAACAAGCGCCGGGCAGGGGGCATCTGCTGCATCGATTCGATCGCATTGCGGGTCAGGTTGAGCAAGACCTGTTCGAGCAGGACCCGGTCGCCCAGCACGGCCGGCAGGCCGGTGGTGATGGCAATCTCGACCTGGGTGAACGAGGGCTGCGCCTGCAACGCGATCAGCGGTTCGAGCGTGTCGATGATGGCGGCCATGCTGACGGCTTCGCGCAACGGTTCGCGCTGCTTGACAAACGCATGCACGCTGCGAATGATCTGGCCGGCCCGCAGCGCCTGGGCGGCGGCTTTTTCGAGCGCCGGCTTGAGCAGCGCACGATGGTCGTCGCCATTGCTGGCCGGATCGCCCAGCAGGTTCAGGGCACCGGTGGTGTAGCTCGAAATCGCTGCCAGCGGCTGGTTCAGTTCATGCGCCAGCGTCGAGGCGATCTCGCCCATGCTGGCCAGGCGCGCGCTGGCCTGCAGCTTTTCCTGCTGGCGCTGGTTCAGCGCTTCGGCTTGCTTGCGCTCCGAGATGTCGAGGATGGAGCCCATCCAGCCGGTCTGTTTGCCGTCGAGATCGCGCAGCGCGGATTCAAAAATGAGCACCGGGAAGCGCTCGCCATTGGCGCGCTGGAAGATGGTCTCGAAACCTTTTTGGGTCACGGTGCCGGCCAGTACCTCGGCAAAGCGACGTTCGTAATCCGGCGTGGCTTCCGGTGCCCAGTACGGCATGGGCGGCAATTTGCCGAGCAGGCGTTCGGCCGGCATGTCGACCATCTTGCAGAACGCCGGATTGGCGTAGGTGACGCGGCCTTCCAGATCGCGCGCGCGCAAACCGGTCACCAGCGAATTTTCCATGGCGGTGCGAAAGGTCACCTGTTCGCGCAAGGCCCCCTCGGTGGCGAGCCGGCGATTGATGTCGCGCCACAGCGCCCACAAGCTCCAGAGCAGTCCCAGCGAGAGCGCAATGACCGAGCCCATCAGCAAGTTGGGCAGCAGCCGCGGCGCGCCCTTGACGCTGTTGGTGCGCAGCGTGACGCTCTGGCCGCTCAGGTCGAGCGTGCGCTGATGGGTGTAGACGCCGCGACCGGGGCCGCCGGCGGCACGGCGGGCGATCAGCTTGTCATCGATATCGAGCAGGTCGATCTGGTTTTCCTGGGCAAACCACCAGGGCACCATCTCGTCGAGGATGGCGCTGGCGTAATAGGTCAGCACCAGCGCACCGACGTATTTTTTGTCTGCAAACATCGGTACGAAATAATCGAACAGCACCGGTCGCGGCGAATACGGCAGCGCCATCGGCCGGCTGTAAGCCGGTACCCGGCTATCGACCGCGTGCGCCAGCGCTTCTTGTGCAGCCAGCGGCCATTGCGACAGCGCCAGTGCCAGGTCGGCGGAGTCGCTGCTGGCGACGGTGTGGCCATCGGCAGCGAGCCAGCCGATGCGTTTGATTTCACGGCCGCCGGACAGCAGTGTCGCGGCGCGTTCATTGAATTTTTGCGGCAGTAACTGGCCATCGCCGATTTCGGAGGCGATCAGTCGCAGGCTTTCATTGCTGCGATCGAGCTGGAAGCGGATGGTTTGCTCGACCCACAGCGTGTCGGCGATCAGCTGTTCCTGGCGTTCGGTGCTTTCCATGCGCTGGGCTTGCCATGGCAAGCCGGTCAGGATGCCGAGAAATAGCAGTACCAGCACCCCCGGCAGCACCCAGCGCCAGGTTTGCCGGCGCGCCGTCACCGGCAGGTTGAACAGGGAAGGCAATGGGGTCATGGTCGGCACGCAAAAAGGGAGCCCCAGTGTAGCCGAGCGTGACTGTGGTTATCCACACTTGATCGGTGCAGGGCAGCTCACGACAATAGCGTCAGAAAAAATTCACCCGATGAATCACACTGGAGATTTCATGCAACGACGCACATTCACCCTATCCACATTGGCCATGTCGGCCGCCCTGCTCATGAGCGGCAATGCGATGGCACAAACGCCGATCGTCATCAAGTTCAGCCACGTCGTTGCCAACGACACGCCCAAGGGCAAAGCCGCCGAGCGCTTCAAGGAACTGGTCGAAAAAAACCTGAAGGGCCGTGTCAAGGTCGAGCTGTATCCGAACAGCACGCTGTACAAGGACAAAGAAGAACTCGAGGCGCTGCAGCTGGGCGCGGTCCAGATGCTGGCACCGTCGCTGGCCAAGTTCGGTCCGCTGGGCGTCAAGGAATTCGAACTGTTCGACCTGCCGTATATTTTTCCGGGCAAGGACGTGCTGTACCGCGTCACCGAAGGACCGATCGGCAAGGACTTGTTCAAGAAGCTCGAATCAAAAGGCATCACCGGACTGGCGTATTGGGACAATGGCTTCAAGGTCATGTCGGCCAACAAGCCACTGAAAACCCCGGCCGATTTCAAGGGCCTGAAAATGCGCATCCAGTCGTCCAAGGTGCTCGATGCCGAGATGCGCGCACTGGGTGCCAACCCGCAAGTGCTGGCGTTCTCCGAGGTCTATCAGGCGCTGCAGACCGGCGTGGTCGATGGCACCGAGAACCCGCCTTCGAACCTCTACACCCAGAAAATGCATGAAGTGCAAAGTAACGTGACCGTCTCGAACCACGGGTATCTGGGCTACGCCGTCATCGTCAACAAGAAGTTCTGGGATGGCTTGCCGGCCGATATCCGTACCGGCCTCGAAGCGGCCATGAAAGACGCCACCAAGTACGCCAACGCGATTGCCCAGCAAGAGAATGACAAGGCGATGGAAGCCGTGCGCAAGTCCGGCAAGACCGAGGTCTATGTCTTGAATGACAAGGAAAAAGCCGAATGGCGCAAGGCCTTGCTGCCGGTTCAGAAAGACATGGAATCGCGCATCGGCAAAGACCTGATCACGGCCGTGGGCAAGGAAGCCACGACACTCGGTTACAAGTAATCCGCCTCACGCTGTATCGCCGTACCGCAGCGGGGCACTCGTCCCGCTGCCGCTGTCCACACGCATCACAATAAAAAATAACTTTTTGCAGGGATCCCCCCATGAAATTGCTCGACCATCTTGAGGAGTGGCTGATTGCCGCGCTGATGGCGTCGGCCACCGTGATCATTTTTGTCGCGGTGGTGCATCGCTATCTGTCCGGCTTGCCGATTCCCTACATGCAGGATTACCTGATCAGCCTCAACACGAGCTGGGCGCAGGAACTCTGTATTTACCTGTTCGTCTGGATGGCCAAGTTCGGTGCCGCCTATGGCGTGCGTACCGGCATCCACGTCGGCGTTGACGTCCTGATCAACCAGCTCAACACGCCATGGCGCAATAAATTCGTCGTCTTCGGCTTGCTCGCCGGTGCTACTTTCACCGCCATCGTCGGCACGCTGGGTGCGAGTTTTGTGTACCAGATCGCGCAGCATTCCAGTACCTCGGAAGTCATGGAGGTACCGATGTGGATCGTGTATCTGGCCGTGCCACTGGGCTCCTACCTGATGTCATTCCGTTTCCTGCAAGTGACCTGGGCCTTTATCAAGACCGGCGAATTGCCCAAGCATGACCATTCGTTCGTCGAAGGTCTCGATGAAGAAGTCGCCGGAGGCAAGGCATGAACGCGCTGATTATTTTTGTCCTGTTGTTTGTATTGATGCTGACCGGCATGCCGATTTCGATTTCGCTCGGCCTGACGGTACTGACCTTCCTCTTCACGATGACCGACGTGCCGATCGAATCGGTCGCCCTGAAGCTGTTCACCGGCATCGAGAAGTTTGAAATCATGGCGATCCCGTTCTTCATTTTGGCGGGTAACTTCCTCACCCATGGCGGGGTGGCGCGACGCATGATCAACTTTGCCTCGTCGATGGTCGGACACTGGCATGGTGGTCTGGCGCTGGCCGGTGTGATGGCTTGTGCCCTGTTTGCGGCGGTGTCGGGTTCCTCGCCGGCGACGGTGGTAGCGATCGGTTCGATTATTCTGCCGGCGATGGTCAAGCAAGGTTATCCAAAAAGTTTCGGTGCCGGCGTCATCACCACCTCGGGTGCGCTCGGCATCCTGATTCCGCCATCGATCGTGATGGTGATGTATTCGGTGTCGACCAATACCTCGGTCGGCAAGCTGTTCATGGCCGGTGTGATTCCCGGCCTCATGCTGGCGTTTTTTCTTGGACTGACCACCTGGTATCTGGCACGCAAGAACAATTATCCGAAGCTGCCGAAAGCCACCTGGGCCGAGCGCGGTATCGCTTTCCGCAAGAGTGCCTGGGGCTTGCTGCTGATCGTCATCGTCATGGGCGGCATCTACAGCGGCAAGTTCACGCCGACTGAAGCGGCTGCGATGGCTGCGGTCTATGCGTTCATCGTGGCCGTGTTCGTCTACAAGGACATGAGCATGAAGCAGGTGCCCAAGGTCTTGCTGGATTCGGCGGCGATGTCGGCGATGCTGCTCTACATCATCACCAATGCGGTCCTGTTTTCATTCCTGATCACCAGCGAAAACATCCCGCAATCAATGGCTGCCGTTATCACCAACATGGGCATGGGGCCGATCGGGTTCCTGCTGGTCGTGAACGTCCTGCTGCTGCTGGCCGGTAATGTGATGGAACCCTCGTCGATCGTGCTGATCATGGCGCCTATCCTGTTCCCTGTGGCGATGAAACTGGGCATCGATCCGGTCCATTTCGGCATCCTGATTATCGTCAACATGGAAGTCGGCATGTGCCATCCTCCAGTGGGATTGAACCTGTACGTCGCGTCCGGAATTACCAAGATGGGCATTACTGAACTGACCGTGGCGGTCTGGCCATGGCTGCTGACGATGCTCGCATTCCTTGGGCTGGTGACCTATGTGCCGGCGATTTCGCTGTGGTTACCAAACCTGATTTACAACTGACCCGCCGGTCACTTTCGTGGTGACTGACCGGTCACTTTCGTGGTGCGTTGCAGCAACATGAAACGGTAATGCGCATTATGAAATATCTTGCTTGACGCGCGATTCAATATGTCTGAGACTCCGGCCAGCGTTAAAGAAATGGCATTCAAATGGTGCACTTCGGTCAGCCATTTACATTCGTTTAGCCGGCAAGGCAGTACAGAATCATGAGGTGGATGGCGCTGATAAAACGGTATTGATACCGCAGTGAAGAGGAGACGCGTGTTTCTAAAAAGCTGTCTAAACAGCACTGAGACACAAGCATGGCTTAAGGCGCATCAGACGATGCGCCTTTTTTATTGTCGGCGACTTTGCTCTATCCTTCTGCTTATGAAAACTTCCGCAAGCAACTTCCTTTTTTCCGTGATTGTTCCCGCTCCTTTCGGTGCGGTCGGCTTGCGCACGAGCACTGGCGTGGTGCGCGAACTGGTCTACCTGCCACCTTCGTTTGCGGCCAGTTCGCCCACCGATGCTCTGGCCGAACTGGCCGGTCAGCAGGTCAGCCGCTATCTGTCCGATCCCGATTTTTGTTTTGATTTGCCGCTGGCGCAAGTCGGCACGGCGTTCCAACGCAAGGTCTGGGCAGTCATCGCCGCGATCCCGCGCGGCGACGTGTTGACCTACGGCGAGGTTGCAAAAATCATCGGCTCGGCACCGCGCGCGGTGGGTCAGGCCTGCGGCGCGAACTGGTTCCCGCTGGTCATTGCCTGCCATCGCGTGACCGCCACTGGCGGGCTGGGCGGTTTCTCGCATGACGACAATGCCGCAGGATTTCATCTGGGTGTAAAGCGCTGGCTGCTGGCCCATGAAGGCGTCACCGATGTCTGAGGCGACCACGCTGAACGCCGACAGCCGCCAGCACATCGATACTTTTTGCGACACGCTCTGGCTCGAAGATGGCCTCGCCAAAAATTCGCTGGAGGCTTACCGGCGCGACTTGACTGCTTTCGCGCTCTGGCTCGCACAGGCGTCGCAGACCGGCTTGCTGGCAGTGACGGGTGCTGACATCAACGCCTATTTTGCGGCCCGCCACGATGCCTCCAAAGCCACCACCGCCAATCGCCGGCTGGCGGTCCTGAAACGGTTTTATCAGCTGGCACTGCGCAACAAGCAGATCAGCGACGACCCCTGCCTGAAGCTGCATTCGGCCAAACAGCCACCGCGCTTTCCGAAGACGCTGTCCGAAGCGAACGTGGAAGCGCTGCTGGCAGCGCCCGATGTGAGCACGCCGCTCGGCTTGCGGGATCGCACGATGCTAGAACTGATGTACGCCAGCGGTTTGCGCGTGACCGAACTGGTGCTGCTGAAATCGATCGAGCTCAGCCTCAATGACGGCGTGGTACGCGTGACCGGCAAGGGCAACAAGACGCGGCTGGTGCCGTTCGGTGAAGAAGCGCGCAGCTGGATAGAGCGCTACCTGCTGGAGGCGCGTGCGCAGATCCTGGACGGCCAGATGGATGACGCGCTATTCGTGACCGCGCGCGGCGGACCGATGACGCGGCAGATGTTCTGGGTGGTGGTGAAAAAATGTGCAGTGCGCGCCGACATCCATGCACCGCTATCGCCGCATACCTTGCGCCATGCGTTCGCGACGCATCTGCTGAACCACGGTGCTGATCTGCGGGTGGTGCAATTGCTGCTCGGTCACGCCGATATTTCGACCACGCAAATTTATACCCATGTCGCGCGCGAGCGGCTCAAGGTGCTGCACGCGGCGCACCATCCGCGCGGCTAGCCGCCGCAGTCGGGAAATAATATAAACGATTTAACGCCGATGGTTTCTCGCTCCGCCGGAATCCTGTATCCTGCGTCCACCTGCAGCGCACCATCATGCAGGACAGACGGTGGCACGCCATCTCCTATCGGTAACGCTTAAAGGGTGAGACATTGGCAAAGACAAATTTCCAGTACGAACGTCGACAAAAAGACCTCGAAAAAAAGCGCAAGAAGGAAGAGAAACTCAAGCGCAAGGCCGATAAAAAAGATGAGCCGGGCGAGGGCGTCGAGGGCGCGGAGCCGGTCGATGGTGTTGATGCCGACGAAGCCGATGAGGCCGATGACAGCGGCAGCAGTGAAAGCAGCGACGACGCCGCAGTACCAAAATAAACCCGGTCAGGCTGTTTGGGCATCCTGCCCGAACAGTCTGATACGCACCAGTACCTGACCATGATCCGACGCCGCCGCGAGGCGTAATCCGAGGTGGTCATTGAGGTACAGCACTTCCAGCACTTCGCCGATCGCATAGCGCGATGCGGGATGAAATTCTTCCGACACCAGCACATGATCGAGCGTCAGGTAGGCGCCATCATGCAGATGGGTGTAGCCGACATCGCGCGACGGATCACGTCCGGTCTGTATCCGCAGGCTGTCGAACAGCCGTTCGTACAGCGCACTCTTACCACGACGTCCGGTGCCCATCACCAGCTGGGTCGAAACCGCGCCGGCATCATCATTAAAATCCCCCATCACCACCAGCGGTACGCGCTGCGCCAGCAGCAGGTCGGTCAGCAGGTAGCGCAATCCGAGCGCATCAGTGCCGCGCCGGATCAGCGAGCGCAGTGAAGCGATGCCGAGGTGATAGGGATCGTCTTCGGTTTCGTCGGGATTCCAGTCGGGGCGCTTTGATTTCATGTGCGTGACAAAGGCTTGCAGCGTGCCGCCGTCGGGCAGTGCCAGCGGAACTTGCAGGATAGGCCGCGTGAATTGCGTCATCGGCGTGGGCGTATCGGGCAGCGCAATCGCCAGCTGGCGCGGCAGGTCCCGGTGCAATACCGGCACGCCCGCAAACGGCAGTCGCGACACCAGCGCGACACTCGGTGTGAGCGGGCCATCGCGTGGCTGCGGGTCGCTGCCGGCATGGTGGGCGTCGCGGAAATGGCGGGTTCTGGCCAGCACGTCACGCAGCGCATCCTGCGAAAAAATTTCCTGGAAACCGATGACGTCGGCATCGAGCCGGTCGATCTGCTGCGCCAGCCAGCTGATCTTGTCGTCGTACTGGCTGATCGAGTACGGTTCCTGTCCGTCATAAAAACGGGCACCCGGTAACGCAAGATTGAAGACATTGAAGCTTGCGAAGCGGATTTCATGCGGCATAATCAGGCTCCTTGTTTTTCGGATCAGCGTAGCACGCATGGCAAAAAAAGATCACATCAGCGCGACCCCGGCCACAGCCCTGTTGCGCAAGCTCGGAGTCGCCTTCAGCGAACATCCGTATGACTATGAAGACCATGGTGGCACCGGCGTGTCGGCGCGCGAACTTGGCGTGCCGGAGCATGCGGTCGTGAAGACGCTGGTGATGCAGGACGAGGCCGGCCATGCACTGATCGTACTGATGCATGGCGACTGCAAGGTCTCGACCAAGAACCTGGCACGCCAGATCGGTTGCAAGTCGGTCGAGCCGTGCAAGCCGGACATGGCGCAGCGTCACTCCGGTTACCAGATCGGCGGCACCTCCCCATTTGCTACCCGCAAGGCGCTGCCGGTGTACGTCGAGGACGGCATCCTGGCGCTCGACAAAATCTATATCAATGGCGGCCGGCGCGGATTCCTGATCGGCATCGCGCCGGCCGTGCTCACGCAAGTGGTGGCCGCTGTCGCGGTGCACTGCGCGCTCGACGATCAATAAAAACTACTTCGGAGTATTCATGATTACCTTGTTGTCCGTTCTCGCCGCCTATCTGGTCGGATCGATTTCCTTTGCGGTGGTTGTTAGCAAACTGTTCGGCCTGGCCGATCCGCGCACCTATGGATCGAAAAACCCCGGTGCCACCAATGTCCTGCGCAGTGGCAACAAGGCCGCTGCGGTGCTGACGCTGCTGGGCGATGCCTTCAAGGGCTGGCTGGCGGTCTGGCTGGCGTACCGCTTCGGACCGCAGTCCGGCTTGCCCGACAGCGGCATTGCGCTGGTCGCGCTGGCGGTGTTTGTGGGTCACTTGTGGCCGGTGTTCTTTCGCTTCGTCGGTGGCAAGGGCGTCGCGACTGCGCTGGGTGTGCTGATCGGCATCAATCCGTGGCTCGGCTTGGGGACTGCGGTGACGTGGCTGGCGATTGCTTTTGCGTTTCGCTATTCGTCCCTGGCGGCGCTGGTGGCTGCCGTGTTTGCGCCGTTTTATTACGGCTTGCTGTTCGGTGTCGATGCGATGCTGATGGCGGTGCTGGTGATGAGTGCGCTGCTCATTTACCGGCATCGGGGCAATGTCGCGAATTTATTGAGCGGGAAGGAAGGGCGGTTGGGGAAGAAGAAGGGCTGACTATCTGAAAGCCAGCGGGTGTGGCGAGGGTGATCGGTGTGCTTGGTGCAATGCCCTTCGGTTATTGCACCGCTGACGCAGTTCGCGACTAACTTCACCCTCACAACACCATAAAACACAATCCCGCCACCGTCGTCGGTCCCAGCGCCGCCAGCAACACCCACAGCGGGTTGATCGATTCGTCGTCGAAGTTGCCTCTGAGGATGGCAAAACCAGCCGGATTAGGCGCGTTGGCGATGACGGTCAGGCCACCACCGGTGACGGCACCGGCGACCAGCGCGTATTTGGCCGGGTCACTGATGCCGGCCACCAGCGATCCGAGGTAAGTCAGCGCGGCATTATCGGTAATCGCCGTCAGGCCGACCGCGCCGAAGAACAATACCGTTGCATCCAGTCCGGCCAAAACCGGTTGCAGCCACCAGGTTTGCTGCTTGCCCAGCACGACCAGTCCCGCCAGGAAAAATCCGACCAGCAATCCTTCGCGCAACATCAAGGGTTCCTGATGCTTGTCGAAAGCTTCGACAAAGCCCAGAAAAAACAGGAACAGGCCGATGAATGCCACCGGGTGATGGCTGGTCAGCACGGTGCCGACCAAAAACAGCACATGGGACAGTACGATAGCCGCCGGCATCGGTGCCTCCTTGCTGGTCGTGTCCGGCGCGGCCATGCCCGCCAGTTCCTTGCGAAACAGCAGCGCCAGTACCAGGGTGTTGGTCACGACGGCCACCGCGGCTTTCCAGCCGAACATCGTCGCCATGAAGTGCAAGTCCCAGCCCCAGGCGTCGGCCACCATCAGCACCGGCGGTGCGGCATACGGCGTGAGCACGCCGCCTATCGAGACATTGACCAGCAGCACCGCGAGCGTCGCGTACTTGAACCGGTTCGACAGGCCCGCCTTGTAATAACGGTCGCGCAGCATCAGCGCGGCCAGAGTCATCGCGGCCGGCTCGGTAATGAGCGAACCGAGCAGCGGGATCAGCGCCAGCGTCAGCACGAAACAGGTGATCGCGGTCGGCGTCGGCAGCCAGCGGGTCAGGGTTTCGACCAGACCTTGTGCCAGTGTCAGGATAGGCCGCGTGCCGGCAATCACGAGGATCACGAACACGAATAGCGGCTCGGTAAAATTCTGCTGTTCCAGATAGGCATAGGCGTCGTCCGCTCCGCTCAGCCCGAGCACGCACAGCACCAGCACCATCGCCCATAGTCCGAAGACGACTTCGACTTCGCCCAGCAAATGCCAGACGCCGGACAGGCGCGACTGGCGGTGCGCCAGATGATGAAAAAATTTGGTCGAAAACGTGTGCAGTACCGCAATCGCGAACAGGGCGGTACCGATCAGCTGGATACGGGTCGGTTCAAGCACGTGGCGCTCCCAGTTCGGCCAGCGGCCAGCGCGGCCGGACATTGAAGGCGTAATTACGCACCGCCAGCGTCGGGTCCTGCGCCAGGCGCAAGCCACCGGCGAAGGCGATCATCGCGCCGTTGTCAGTACAAAATTCCAGCTCCGGGTAATACACCCTGAAGCGCTTTTTCAGGCCGGCCGCATCCAGCGCGGCGCGCAATTGCCGATTGGCACCGACGCCGCCGGCCACCACCAGCCGGTTCAGGCCGGTGTGCTTGAGCGCACTGAGCGATTTGGCCACCAGTACATCGACCATCGCATCGACAAAGCCGCGCGCGATATTGGCCTTGTCTTGTTCGCAGACATTGCCGGGATGGTTCTTGACCACGGTTAGCACGGCGGTCTTGAGTCCCGAGAAGCTGAAATTGAAATCCTTCGAATGCAGCATCGGCCGCGGCAGCTTGTAGGCCAGCGGATCGCCGAACTCGGCCATCCGCGAAATCGCCGGTCCGCCCGGATAACCGAGTCCGAGCAATTTGGCGGACTTGTCGAAGGCTTCGCCGGCGGCGTCGTCGAGGGTTTCGCCCAGCAGCGTGTAGCGGCCGACCCCATCGACGCGCATCAGTTGCGTGTGACCGCCCGACACCAGCAGCGCAATAAACGGGAACGCCGGCGGATCGCTCGCCAGCAGCGGCGACAGCAAATGGCCTTCGAGGTGATGGATGCCAAGCACCGGTTTGTCCAGCGCCAGCCCGAGGCCGCAGGCCACCGAGGCACCGACCAGTAACGCACCGGCCAGCCCCGGACCTTGCGTATAGGCGATCGCATCGATGCGATCGCGCGTCAGGGCCGCTTCGTGGAGCACCTGTTCGAGCAGCGGAATGGCGCGCCGGATGTGGTCGCGCGAGGCCAGTTCGGGTACGACGCCGCCGTATTGTTCATGCATCGCGACTTGCGAGTAAAGCGCATGCGAGAGCAGGCCGGCGTTCGTGTCATACAAGGCCAGGCCAGTTTCATCGCAGGAAGATTCGACGCCGAGAACAATCATGGTGGGAGCAGGGGGCGGTATTTGGAAGAGCGCCATTGTAAGGGATAGACGCCAGCGTGCCGCTGCGGCACTGCCTTGGTGCGACGCACAATCGTGGCGCAGCAATGTGCTTATTGTTGGTGGCTTTTTTGCCGGATACGGGGCAATTGGGCTGGCATACCAATTGCAATGAGAGGACAAGCACGGCGCTGATGGCAGGGCCGTAATGCGTTTCTTATGTCGACTTCCAGAGGACTTCATGACCAGCAAACTCCCGACCCCCGACCTGACCCGCCGCAGTGTGATCAAAGCCGGCGCGCTCGCCGGTGCCGGCATCTTCGGCGGCCTCGCCACGCAAGGCGTCTGGGCCGCCGGTTCCGACAAGCCCGAAAAAGAAGAGGTCAAGGTCGGCTTCATTCCGCTGACCGATTGCGCCTCGGTGGTGATGGCCTCGGTGCTCGGCTTCGACAAAAAATACGGCATCAAGATTGTTCCCACCAAAGAATCCTCCTGGGCCAGCGTGCGCGACAAGCTTGCCAATGGCGAACTTGATGCGGCCCATGCGCTGTATGGCTTGATCTATGGCGTTCATCTCGGCAATGGTGGCGCGAAGAAGGACATGGCGGTCCTGATGACGATTAACCAGAACGGCCAGGCCATCACGCTCTCGAAAAAGCTGGCCGACAAGGGCGCCGTCGATGGCGCGTCATTGGCCAAGCTGATGCAAACCGAGAAGCGCGAATACACCTTCGCCCAGACCTTCCCGACCGGCACCCACGCGATGTGGTTGTATTACTGGCTGGCCGCCAACGGCATCGATCCGATGAAAGATGCCAAGGTCATCACGGTACCGCCACCGCAAATGGTCGCCAACATGCGCGTCGGTAACATGGATGGCTTTTGCGTCGGCGAGCCATGGGGGCATCGGGCGATTGTCGATGGGGTCGGCATCACCGCGATCACCACGCAGGACATCTGGAAAGACCATCCCGAAAAAGTGCTCGGCACCACCGCAGAGTGGGTCAAGAAATATCCGAACACCGCCCGCGCACTGACCGCAGCGGTGCTTGATGCCAGTCGCTGGATCGACGCATCGCTATCGAACAAGAACAAGATGGCCGACACCATCGCCGAAAAATCGTACGTCAATACTTCGGTCGACGTGATCAACCAGCGCATTCTCGGGCGCTACCAGAACGGCCTGGGCAAGACCTGGGACGATCCGAACTGCATGCACTTCTTCCAGGACGGTGCCGTCAATTTTCCGTACCTGTCGGACGGCATGTGGTTCCTGACCCAGCACAAGCGCTGGGGCTTGCTCAAGGCCGATGTCGATTACCTCGCCGTGGCCAAGGCGATCAACCAGATCGACGTCTACAAGGATGCTGCCGCGATGGCCAAGGTCAGCGTGCCGAAAGACACCATGCGTTCCAGCAAGCTCATGGATGGCACGGTCTGGGATGGCAAAAACCCGCAAGCCTACGCAGCTTCCTTCAAGATCAAAGCCTGAGGAAATCACCATGAGTGCCGTCATCGACACCCTGAACCACGCCTCGGACGAACCGGTCCCTCCCGTGACTGCCAATGCGCTGCCGGTCACGGCCGAAAGCCAGCGCCGTCGAGCCGTCGGTGCCGATGTGCCGCGCACGGTCCGGCGCAAATCGCCGCTCACACCCTACGTGATGGCCGGCTTGCCACCGCTGGTCGGACTGGCCTTGCTGGTGCTGCTGTGGCAGATCGTGGCCGCGCGCAATAGCGGTTTTCCGACGCCGATGGTCACGCTGACCGAAGCGATCAAGCTGTTTTCCGATCCGTTCTATCGCAATGGTCCGAACGACCAGGGCATAGGCTGGAATATCCTGGCGTCGCTGAAGCGGGTTGGTATGGGTTTCGGCCTGGCTGCCGTGGTCGGTATTCCGCTGGGCTTTGCGATCGGTCGTTTCAAGTTCATGTCGGGCATGTTCGGTCCTATCATCAGCCTGCTCAAACCGGTGTCGCCGCTGGCCTGGTTGCCGATCGGCCTGCTGGTCTTCAAGGCGGCCGATCCGGCGGCGATCTGGTCTATCTTCATTTGCTCGATCTGGCCGATGATCATCAACACCGCCGTCGGCGTGCAGCGCGTGCCGCAGGATTACATGAACGTCGCGCGTGTCCTCAATCTGTCGGAATGGAAAGTCCTGACCAAGATCCTGTTCCCGTCGGTACTGCCCTACATGCTGACCGGCGTGCGGCTGGCCATCGGCACCGCCTGGCTGGTGATTGTCGCGGCCGAAATGCTGACCGGCGGTGTCGGTATCGGCTTCTGGGTCTGGGATGAATGGAACAACCTCAACGTGCCGCACATCATCATCGCCATCGTCGTCATCGGCGTGGTCGGGCTGATCCTCGAACAGGCGCTGGTCGCCCTGGCGCGGGCCTTCACTTACGAAGATGCAGGGAGCTGAACATGAACGACAAATTCATTGAAATCCAAAATGCCAGCATGTCCTTCCCGGTCAAGAAAGGCAGCTTCCAGGCGCTGGTCGACGTCAACCTGAATGTCGCCAAGGGCGAATTCATCACGCTGATCGGGCATTCGGGCTGCGGCAAATCGACGCTGCTCAACATGATCGCCGGTCTGACGATCGCGACCGGCGGTACGCTGCTCTGTGCCAACCGCGAAATCGCCGGCCCGTCGCCGGAACGCGGCGTGGTATTCCAGAACCATTCGCTGCTGCCGTGGCTGACTTGTCACGACAATGTCTATCTGGCTGTCGAGCGTGTTTTCGGGGCGCTAGAACCGAAGGCCAAATTGCAGGAACGCACCCGCGCCGCGCTCGCGCTGGTCGGCCTGACCCACGCCGAACACAAGCGGCCGAACGAGATTTCCGGCGGCATGAAGCAGCGCGTCGGCATTGCCCGCGCGTTGTCGATGGAGCCGAAAGTCCTGCTGATGGATGAACCGTTTGGTGCGCTGGATGCGCTCACGCGGGCGCATCTGCAGGATGAGTTGCTGAAGATCGTCGCCACTACAGGATCAACGGTGGTGATGGTCACCCATGATGTTGATGAAGCGGTGCTGCTGTCGGATCGTATCGTGATGATGACGAATGGGCCGTCTGCCACCATCGGCGACATCCTGTCGGTACGCCTGCCGCGCCCGCGCGAACGGGTCGCGCTGGCGGCGGATCCGCTGTACATGGAATACCGGACCTCGGTGCTGGAGTTTTTGTATCACCGGCAGGCGCGGCCGGTGGCGAAGGAAGCGGCTTGAGTTAAAGCCCGGTGGCCGTAGCTTAGGCCGGGTGGACACGGTCTTTCGTGCCCACGCGAGCGAACCGGCCATCCTTGCCAATTCCGCTCGTTCGTCGGGGCATTCGCGTGGGCACGAT
>AEPR01000259.1 GCA_000195205.2 Oxalobacteraceae bacterium IMCC9480
CCGCGGCGACATCACGCTGCCGCTGATTGGCCACCTGCCGCTGCAGGAACAGGTCCGGGCGCTGTTCCTGCTGATGGCGGCGGCACTGGCGGCGGTCGGGATATTCGTCTTCCTCAATGTCAGCTATTCGACCCAGACCTCGACCCAGACCCAGATTGCCGGCGATGCGCTGATGCATACGCAGCGCGTGGGCAAGGCCGCACCGAATGCCATTCAGGGCAACGTGCAGGCATTTGGCCAGCTCGACGAATCCCGCAAGGAGTTCAATCATGATCTTGACGTGCTGCGCAACGGCGGCACCTTCCAGGGGCGCAACATCCTTGCACCGGATGCCTCGATGGTGCCGGCGCTCGAGCAGACCGGACAACTCTGGGCCAATACCGACAAGGCCGCCGCGACCATCCTCAAGCTCAGGAAAGAGCTGTCGGGATTCGGCGCAACGCTCAAGCAACTCAATGTCCTGTCGCCGGGCCTGCTCGAACTGACCGAACAGATCGCCACGCTGAAAGTGCAAAACGGTGCCACGCCGCGTGAAATTTCTGCTGCCGGCCAGCTGGTCATGCTGACCCAGCGGCTCGGGCGCAGTGCCAATGAATTCCTGACCGCCGAAGGCGTCAATCCCGATACCGCCTTCCTGCTTGGCAAGGACGCGAACACCTTCCGTGACATCGTCGAGGGATTTCTCAATGGCAGCGAGGTACTGCGCCTCGGTGCCACCCGCGACAAGGACAGCCGCGACAAACTGCTCGAACTGCAGACCCTGTTCGTCAAGTATCAGGGGGCGGTGTCGGCGATCCTCGGCAACCTGCAAAATTTCATTGCGGCCAAGCAGGCCGAGCAATTGATCTTCACTGAAAATGAAACCCTCAAGCAGCGCCTCAGTACGCTGCAGCAGTCCTACCGCGACCGCCAGGATGCGCAAGCCTGGCCCTTGTATGCGATGGCGCTGTCGGCCTTGCTGGCCGTGCTGGGGGCGATCGGGATTGCGCTGGTGCTGTTGCAGGACAGCCGGAACCGCCGCAAGGAATCCGACATGCGGCGTCAGCAAGCCGAACTGCAGCGCTTCGAGGCCGAGCACCAGCAAGAAGAAGCCCGCAGCGCCAACGACCAGAATCAGGCCGCCATCTTGCGGCTGATGAATGAACTGCAGGAAGTCGCCGACGGCGACCTGACGGTGCAGGCCACCGTATCCGAAGACATCACCGGCGCGATTGCCGACTCGGTCAACTACACGGTCGAAGAGCTGCGCGGACTGGTCGGGCGCGTCACCAACACGGCTGAGCAGGTGACCTCGGCCTCGAACGAGGCGCAGCAGATTTCGACGGCGCTATTGACGGCCTCGCAGCGCCAGTCGCGGGAAATCCGCGAAACCGGTCAGGCCGTGCTCGACATGGCGCTGCAAATTACCGACGTCTCCAAATCAGCCAACGAGTCGGCCGATGTGGCGCGGCAGTCGGTGAGCGCCGCCGACGAAGGCGCCCAGGCGGTCGAAAACGCGATCAAGGGCATGCACGAAATCCGCGAGCAAATCCAGGAAACCTCGAAGCGCATCAAGCGTCTGGGTGAGTCCTCGCAAGAGATCGGCGAGATCACCGAACTGATTTCGGACATCACCGAGCAGACCAACGTGCTGGCGCTAAACGCGGCGATCCAGGCGGCCTCGGCCGGCGAAGCGGGACGCGGCTTTTCGGTGGTAGCCGAAGAAGTGCAGCGCCTGGCCGAACGCTCCGGCGAAGCGACCAAACAGATCGGCGCGCTGGTACGCACCATTCAGACCGACACCCACGATGCGGTTGCCGCCATGGAGAAATCCACCCAGGGCGTGGTCGAGGGGGCGCGACTGTCGGATGCGGCCGGTGCTGCGCTGTCCGATATCCGGCGGGTGTCGAACCGGCTGGCCGAACTGATTCAGGGCATCTCGCTATCGACCGAGCAGCAGGCCACCTCGGCCAATGGCGTGGCGCAGAATATCCAGAACATCCTGAGCGTCACCGAGCAGACCCAGCACGGTACCCAGCAAACCGCCTCATCGATCCGCGAACTGGCGCGACTGGCCGAAGAACTGAAAAACTCGGTCTCGCGATTCAGGGTAACGGCCTGACAGGCTTAGCATCGTCGATGTTGATGATCCGTCCTTCACGGGACGGATTGCTTTTTGAATCTCCGCGAGGTAGTCATGAGCTCCCAAATTAGCGTCACTGCGCCCGATGTGCGGGACAATTTCGATGCCGGATCGCTGTCCTGGATCATGGCGGAAATCCGCGAAGCACTGGACCATTCCCGGGCCGCGCTGACCGAGGCGATCCGGCAGGATGACGATGCCCGTCCGACCTCGCTGCGGCATGCCCGGGCGTTTCTGCATCAGGCTCACGGAGCCTTGCAGATCGTCGATATCGAAGGCGTCGCCATCCTCACCGAAACCGCCGAAGACCTGCTTGAACGGATGGAGTCCGGGCAGGTGGCCGCTTCGCCGCAAGCCGGACAGGCGCTCGACAATGCCTATCAGGCCTTGCTCGGCTACCTCGATGAATTACTGACAGGCGTGCCGCAACAGCCGGTGCGACTGTTCCCGTATTACCGCGCGCTACTCGAATTGCGCGGTGCCGAACGGATTCATCCTGCCGATCTGTTTTTTCCGAATCTGGCGGTACGTCCGCAACCGGTACTGGTTCGCGTTGCCGGTGCGGCACCGGTCAACTATGCGCAATTACGCAAGCGTTTTGAGATGGCCCTGCTGCCGTTTCTGAAAAAAACGGCAGAGCCGGCGCTGTCCAGCGTGGCCGACATGCTCGACATCATCGCGCTGGTCGAGCAGGCGCAGCTGACACCGCAGGCACGCAATTTCTGGTGGGTGCTGCG
Source organism: Oxalobacteraceae bacterium IMCC9480 (assembly GCA_000195205.2). Taxonomy (GTDB): domain Bacteria; phylum Pseudomonadota; class Gammaproteobacteria; order Burkholderiales; family Burkholderiaceae_D; genus Actimicrobium. The sequence continues at coordinate 2,860 of AEPR01000259.1, forward strand.
CGCGTTTGCCGAGGGCGTGGCGACCAGCCAGATTCCCGCCGAGCTGTATGTCAAACAGCTGTTTGCCCGGATTAACCTGCAAATCCGGCGCCTCAGCGAAGGCTCGGCCAGCATCGCCGAACGCCTGCTGCGGGATGCGTTGTTCTTCATTGCCCGCCTCGAACGACCGTCGCCGCTGGCGCAGCAAGTCCGCGATGCCTATGAACTCGAAGGCCGCGTGCCACAGGATTACGCGCGGCCGCGCTACAGCGCCGTCGATAGCGGCGCACTGGAGCAGGCCCGCGAGCATCTGATTCATGCCAAGCAACTGTGGAATCGCCTGGCTGCCGGCGATGCCAGCGTGGCCGCCGCATTCGAAGCCGACATGCATCATCTGGCCGAAGCCGGCACCCGGCTCGGTGCACCGGCACTGGCCAAGTTCCTGCGCGAATTCAATGGCATCGCCCGGCACGCCGCGCACAGCCGGCCGGGCGACCAGCTGGGACTCGATGTTGCGACCTGCCTGCTGTTTGTCGACAACGCACTGGCCAACCTGGGTAGCCTCGACGACCACTTTGCCGCGCGCGCCGATGCGCTCAGCGCACGCTTGCTGTCGCTGGTGGCCGGCGAGGAGCCGCCCGATGCCGGCAGCTGGCTAGCCGACATGTCACGCCAGGCGCAGCAGCGCCAGACCATGGCGGCACTGGCCGGCGAGATGCAATCGAATTTGCGGCAGGTCGAAAAAA
>AEPR01000258.1 GCA_000195205.2 Oxalobacteraceae bacterium IMCC9480
TGCCGCCATGAAAAATTTCCTCCTCCTTGCCATGGCGACCCTGCTCGCCGGCACCACAGCCCATGCGCAGACGGCATTGCCGCAGCGCCTGACCGGCGATGCCGGCGCTGCCGTTTATGCGACCACCGCCAACGTCCGTGGTGCCAGCTATCGGCCGTCATTACTGCCTTATGTGTATGCCGATTACCAGCGGCTGTTTGCCCGCACCGATACCTTCGGCGTAAAAACCGTTGCCCTCGGCGCCGGCTATCTGGAACTGGTCGGCCGGGTCAGTCAGGAAGGTTACAAGGCCGACAGCGCGGCATTGCGCGGCTTGCGTGACCGCAGTACGCCGGTTCCGCTGGGCATAGGAACCTATCAGGAAACGCCCTATGGCGGCTTCTTTGTCTACGCGATGCATGACGTCAGCTCGGGCGGTTCGCTGCTCGAAGCGACGTATGCCGCCGAGTTTTCTTTCGCCGGTTTTAAAATTTACCCGCAAGTAGGTGTCGAGCGGCGCAGCGCCGCGTATGTGCAGCATGTGTATGGAGTCGATGCGGCAGAATCGGCGCGCAGCGGGATAGCGTCGTATCGTGCCGGTGCCTCGACGGTGCCGGTCGCCGGCCTGGCAGCCGAATTGTCGCTGGGCGGGCCGTGGCACCTGCTGGTGCAGGCACGCCGATCGTGGCTGGATGCGGCGATCCGCGATAGTCCGCTGGTGTCCACGCGCACCCAAACCAACGGCTTTGTCGCCGTGACCTACGCGTTCAAATAAACGGGATGGCGATCAGCGCGGCATTGCTGCCGCCGAACGCAAACGAGTTCGACATGACGGCCCGCAGCGACTGCTGTGCGCGGCCCTGCAACGCGACGTAATCAAGGTCGCACGCCGGGTCCGGTTGCGCCAGGAACGCCGTCGGCGGCACGGCCTGTTGACGCAATGCCTGTACGGCCAGCACGAATTCGAGTGCGCCGGCTGCGCCCAGCGTATGGCCATGCACGGCCTTGGTCGAACTGACCATCAGCGCAGCGGCATGCGCGCCAAAGACATCCCGTATCGATTGGGTTTCGGCCAGGTCGCCGGCCAGCGTGCCGGCACCATGCGCATTGATGTAGTCGATCTGGTCGGGTGTCAGGCCGGCTTCGCGCAAGGCCATGTGCATCGCGCGGGCCTGGCCGGCCGGATCCGGCTTGGTCATGTGGGTGGCATCATTGCTGGCACCGTAACCGGCCAGTTCGGCCAGGATGGTGGCACCGCGCTGCTGCGCTGAATCGAGCGATTCGAGCATCAAGGCCGCACCGCCCTCGCCCAGTATCAGGCCGCTGCGGTCCAGCGAAAAGGGTTTGCAGCTGCGTTCCGGATGGGCCGCATCGGTGGTGCCCAGCACATGCAGGGCTTCCCAGGCGCGCCAGACCCCGACCGTCAGCATCGCTTCCGAGCCGCCTGCCAGTACGCGCTCGGCATAGCCGTGGCGGATATGGCGGAAGGCTTCGCCGATGGCCTGGGCCGACGACACGCAGGCGCTGCTGTAGGTATTGACGCTGCCACCAAATCCGGCGCGCAAGGCGATCTGTGCGGCCGCGGCGTTGTTCATGCTGGCCACGATGGACATCGGCCGGACCCGGTTTTTCCGTTCGATGAAGAGGTCAACGTAGCCGTTGTCGGTGGTCTGTGCGCCGCCTATGCCGGTGCCCCAGAACACGCCGCTGGCTTGCTGCGCGACGGGATCCTGTTGCAGTCCGGCTTGTTGCAGTGCTTCGCTGGCGGCAATCCAGGCCAGCAAGGCGACCCGGTCGAACAAGGGCAGCTCGGCCTTGCGGATCAGCTCCGGCAAGGCAAAGCCGATTTGCGCGGCGTAGCCGGTGATGCGATGCGGCCCGGCACTGATGTCGACCGGACCGATACCGGAACGCCCTGCGAAAGCCGCGCTAAAGTTGGTGTCGGCTCCTGCACCTAGCGCCGAGATGGCACCGATGCCGGTGATGACGACGCGGTTCATGGCCGGCTCAGGCGGCGGGTTTGGCGTTGCGGTAACGGTCGATGTTATCGACGATATCCTGGACTACGACCAGGCTCGGTCGCTCATCGCCCAGCGTGATATCGAACTTGTCTTCGAGGTCGAAGATCAGTTCGGCGACGGTCAGCGAATCGACGCCCAGCGTGGCCAGTTCGGTATCCGGCAGGATGGTGGCGGCGTCGATCTCGAGCTGCGCCGCCAGCATGGCGACAACCGTGTCATAGGACGAAGCGGATTGGGAATGGTCAGGCGTACTCATGTTGATCTCTAGGGATGGTCGGAATGGCGTGATGGGCGGGACGTACTGATTGGTCGAAGAAGGCTACTGTTTCAGTCGCCACGCGTTCTTTTTCGTTGTCCAGCGTGATGATGTGATAGCTGTCGTGCAGGATGATTTTTTTAGTGATTGCGGAAGAGATGCTGCGTTCGACCAGGTCGGCACTTTTCGGCGTGGCCACGTCATCTTCTTCGGCATGGATGATCAGGGTCGGACAGCGCACTTTGCCGAGATCTTTTTTCACCTGCTTGATCAGCCGGTCGGCCTGGAAGATACCTTCGGCCGACAGGCGCGAGGCACCGGCCGCGGAGGAGGTCGTGACTTCCATCTCGCGCGCAATCCACTTCTGCAGCTTCGGATTCTTGATCCCGAACGGGAAGCGCTCCTTGTACGAATACAGATAGCGCACCGGCGTGTAATACGCCAGCGGCAACAGGAAGCGATAGAACGGGATACTCCAGCCGTCGTAGGCCAGCGTCGTCGCCAGTACCGACAGCGCCGCAACGTCATCGGGTCGCTCGCTGGCCAGTCGCAACGCCAGCACCGCACCGATGCACAAGCCGACGACCGAGACCGACGCATGGGTGCTTTTGAGCAGATCGAAACGTTGCTGTACTTCCTCGAACCAGCGTTCGTAGCGGGTGGTGTCGTAGGACATGTCCTGGCCGCTGGCATAGCCGTAGCCTGGAATGAGCGGAATATGGACCGTGTAGCCGGCGCGCTGCAGGCGCTTGCCGACGAACAGCATTTCAAGCGGATTGCCAAGTAAGCCGTGCAGTGCCAGCACGGCATGATCGCCGCCGGGTAACTCGATGGTGCGCATTGGAGGGTCTGGATTTTAGAGTGTGTGAATGTACGGAGTCGCACATTTTGGAGGGGCGAGTATATCCCGTTTTGTCAACCGGGTTCGAGCAGCTCAGGGTACAGCTGCCAGGCGACCCGGACGGCGTCATCGACACTGAGATCGCACAGCGCGGCGGCGCTCAATCCGGCGATATCGGCCCGCTGCAGGACGCGTTGTGCCGGCGCTTTCAGACGGGCAAACAGCAGGTGCTTGTGGCGCGTCAGCAGCGCGCGATGGAAGTCACCGAGCGCTTCGACGGTCGAGCTGTCGAGGTCGGGCGACGCTTCCAGACTGAGGATCAGGGTCGTGGTGTGCGGGCCGGCATCCATCAGCGCGTGACGCACTTGCGTCAGGATGCGCTCGGCGTTGGCAAAAAACAGTGCCGTGTCGGGGCGCAGAATCAGGATGCCGGGTATCGCGCGCGCGTCAGGATGCACGCTGCGGCTGACAAAATCATGGCCATCGGCCAGTCGTGCCAGCACCGTCACCGATGACTCTGACAGCCGGCGCAAGAGCATCAGCAGGCTGACCGCGATGGCCGCCAGCAAGCCATCGACGACCCCTAGCAACAGCACTGCCAGCACCGCCGCAATGATCAGCAGGCGATCCCGGTGCAGCAAAAAATACGGCTTGAACATCGCCACCCGCAGCGTGTGGCCGACCGCGTAGATCACGATGGCGGCCAGCACCGGTTGCGGCGTCAGCGCAATCAGTGGCAGGCACAGCAGCACCACCGCCAGCAACGCCAGCGCGGCAACCGCGCCGGCCAGCCGCGAGACCGCGCCGCCGGCTTCGTTGGCGGCGGTTGCCGAATAGCCGGCACCGACCGGCATGCCCTGAAACAGCCCCGATACCAGATTGGCCGCGCCCAGCGCCAGCAGGTCGCGGTTCGGCACCACGTGGTCACCGTGCTTCATGGCAAAGGTGCGAATCGCACTGGTCGATTCGGCATACAGGATCAGCACCATCGCCACACCCAGTTCGGCCAGCCGCAACCAGTCCGAATAGGGCAATGCCGGCAGCGACGGCGCCTGCAATTGCAAGCGGATCGGGCCGACCAGCGCGATGCCGTAGCCGGCCAGCGGCAACCACTGGCCGGCAGCGATCCCGAGCACGATGACCAGCAGGCCGCCGGGCACGCGCGGCAGGCGCGCAAAGCCGGACAACAGCAGCACGGTCAGCAGGGCCAGCAGCGCGGCCGGACCATTCCAGTCGGCGTGCCGGCTCCCCAGATCAGCGATCATGCGGAAGATATCGGTGTGATGCAGTGGCGCGCCAAGGACTGCCGCGACTTGCTTGAAGAGGATGACGATGGCCAGCCCGAAGGCAAAGCCGCGCAGGACCGGTTTGGCAATGAAGTCGGATACGCTGCCGATGCGGGCCAGTCCGGCAATCAGGAAAAACAGCCCGGTCAGCACGACCAGCCCGAATCCCATCGCCAGTCGCAGCGCCGGATCGGTGCCAGCGGTGCTGGCCGCGGCCGCTGCCAGCACTGCCGCCGAGGACGACGTGGCCGACACAATCGCAAAGCGGCTGGTGCCGATCAGGCCATAGCAGACCAGGCCGGCAAACAGGGCAATGACACCGGCCTGCGGAGGCAGGCCGGCCATGCCGGCATAGGCGACGGCTTCGGGTAACAGCAAGCCGGCCAGTGACAGGCCGGCAATGACATCAGGCCACGACAGGCGCAAGGGCGGGGTACGCACGAACGCCGGCGGTGAGGATTACTGGATCCAGAGCCGGATCGAATCCCAGGCGCGGCCGAAGATGCCGGCTTCGTTGACGTTTTCCAGCGCCAGGATAGGGAATTCGGCGATCGACTTGCCGTCGACCATCATCTTCATCATCCCGACCTTGCTGTTGGCGGCAATCGGGGCGACCAGCGGATCCTTGCGTTCGAGCACCGGCTTCATTTTGGCGGCGACACCTTTGGCCACCGTGACGTAGATATCCTGCGTGAAGCCGATCTTGATGGTCTTCTCGGAGCCCTTCCAGACGGGTGGGGTTTCTACCGGCTGGCCCTTGCCATACAGCTTGACCGTGTCGAAGTTCTGGAAGCCCCAGTTCAGCAGCTTCTGGCTTTCCTGTGTGCGCGACTGGTCCGAATTGGCACCCAGTACGACCGAGATCAGGCGACGCTCGCCACTGCCGTTGGGCCGTTTGGCCGAGGCGATGATGCAATAGCCGGCCGCTTCGGTATGGCCGGTTTTCATGCCATCGACGCTCGGGTCCAGCCACAGCAGGCGGTTGCGGTTGGGTTGCGTGATCTTGTTGTACGTGAAGCTCTTGACCGAATCGATCTTGTAGAACTCGGGGTAATCGGTGATCACCGCCGCGGCCAGTTTGGACAGGTCCTGTGCGGTCGAATAATTGCTCTGGCTTGGCAAGCCGTGCGGGTTGCCAAACTGGGTATTGGTCAGGCCCATGCGCTTGGCTTCGCGGTTCATCAGCACCACGAAGGCTTCTTCGGTACCGGCTACGGCTTCGGCCAGGGCGACGGCGGCGTCATTGCCGGACTGGACCATCAGGCCATGCAGCAAATCGTCGACCGACACCGGCGTGGCCGGATCGATGAACATTTTCGAGCTGCTCGGATCGACCTTCCAAGCGCGCACTGACACGTTGACCATCTGCGCGAGGTCGAGGCGTTTTTCCTTGATCGCCTGGAACGTGACATAGGCGGTCATGATCTTGGTCAGCGAGGCGGGCTCGATGCGCATGGTCGGGTCTTGCGAGGCCAGTACCTGGCCGCTGGTGGTATCGAGCAGCAACCAGGATTTGGCCGCGACGATGGGCGCCGGCATGGTCTGAGCGGAAGCCGGTTGTACAAAAACGGAAGAAAGCGATATGACAGTAGCGGCGAGGGCCGCGATAAAGATTTTCATGAGGGTCAATGGTAAGCGCCGTGCCGGCAAGGCCATGGCGTGGTGGAACAAAAGGCGAGAAGCCGGACAAAAAAACGATGCACGAATTATAACGCCCGGCTCAGCGGTGCCATGCTTCGACTACGGCGTTCTTGATATGTTGCAATTTGCGATGAAAAAAATGATCGGCCCCGGGAACCACCCGCACGACGATGTCTTGCGGGCGTAGCCAGTCCAGTACGGCCGTCAGCGCAATGGTCTCATCGAGTTCGCCGTGGATCAGGATGGTGTTTTCCGGCACCGGCGGCATCGCCCATTTGCCGGCGGCGGCACCAACCAGGATCAGCCGTTCGGCCGGGGTGTCCTGCGCGATCAGGCGCTGCTGCAATTGCGCCTGCACGAAAGTGCCAAATGAAAACCCGGCCAGCGCCACCGGCAAGCCCGGCAATTGCTGCTGCATGTGCGTCAGCAGCAGCGCCATGTCATCGGTCTCGCCACGGCCTTCGTCGTGCACGCCGGCCGAGCCACCGACACCGCGAAAATTCATCCGCACGGCGGCATAACCGATGCTGACAAACGCCCGCGCCAGCGTCTGCGCGACCTTGTTGTCCATCGTGCCGCCGTACAGCGGATGCGGATGCGCAACCAGCGCGATACCACGCGGACTGCCGTCGTCAGGATCGGGCAGATCGAGCGCACATTCGAGCGCGCCGGCCGGACCGGTAATGAAAAACTCCCGGGTATGGACATTCATGGCGAACCTCCGGGTCAGATTTTCAGGCGTTCGACGATCTGGCCGCCGATCAGGTGGGTATCGATGATGTCGTCGATGTCGTCCTTGTCGATGTAGGTGTACCAGGTGCCTTGCGGGTAGATCACCATGACCGGGCCTTCTTCGCAGCGATCCAGGCAACCGGACTGGTTGATGCGGATCTTGCCCTGGCCGTTCAGGTCGAGGGCTTTCAGGCGGCTCTTGGCATGCTTCTGGGCGGCCTGTGCGCCGCGTTCGCCGCAGCACGGCCGGCCATCCTCGCGCTTGTTCATGCAAATGAAAACGTGCTGCTCAAAATACGGTGTGTTGTCCATGATCGCTCGCAAAAAAGGTGGGAGGGAGGCGGTGCTGATGGCGGCATCATACTTTAGCCTTGCTGCGATGCACCGGATGCAGCAGGAACCATAGCGCAAAAAACGGCCACAGCAGCGACAGGAATTGCGCCGCGCCGTTGAAGCTGAGGAACTTGCCTTGCACCCAGCTTTGCAGCGTCACCACAAAGTACGGATTCGGCGGAATCAGGTTCACGGCCAGCAGGCTGATCAGCAGCATCAGCACCGCCGCCCGCCGTTGCACCGGCCGCGACGTGAAGTGCAGGCCGGCCAGCATCAGCAAGCTCAGCAGCAGGCCGCCGCGCGCGCCCGGCGTGAGCCAGACGAAGGCGTTTTCAGGCGCAAACAGCAGCGCGCTGGCCATCGACTTGGCCGCCAGTGCCAGCACGATGGTCAGCAGCATCAGCGTCCACAGCGGCGCTTTTTTGCGCAGCAGGCACAGCAGCGTGAGTACCGCTCCGGTCATGCCGAAGGCGGTGATGATGGTTTCGCACAGCCAGAATTGCTCGGCACTCAGGCGCAGGCCCGGCCACATCAGGCTGAACAGATCGATCGGGCTGCCGGCCAGATCGGTCAGTGCCTCGGACAACAGCGGCGTCAGCTGACCCTGCCCGAACAGATAGCCTTGCGGATAAATTTGCGCCAGCGGCCACGCACACACCACCAGCAAACCGCGACTGGCTTCATGCGAAAACCAGCGCTGGCGTACTTGCAGCAAACGACTCTGCTGCAGGAAAAAACTGCTGCTGGCCAGGCCCAGCACGCCACCAATGACCGCCCCGGCGACGTTGGTCAGCAAGTCCAGATTGGACGGCACCCGGGTCGGCAGGAAAGTCTGGACCGCTTCCATCGTGCCCGACCACAGCACGCCGGCCAGCAGCACCAGCGCCAGCACCAGCGCCCCGCGCAGCAGCGGATACAGCGCAAACACCAGCAGCATGCCGAACGGGACGTACGCGATCACATTGGTTGCGACGTCGAACACGGTCCAGTAATGCGGCAGCGGCGAGCTCACAAAACCGAGCGGCGGCAAGCCATTGCTTTGCCAGCCGGTGAACGGATACCAGCTGGCGTAGACGATCAGCAGCGCATAGCCGAGCAGGGCCAGGCGCGCGAAGGCCGAGCCGGTTGCGGGAGCGGGAAGAGGTATCGCTGCCGTCATTATTTCTGCGGTGGCAGGGTGCCGAGCCAGTCGATCACGTCGGTGATCAGCGCATCGCTGGCGCCGGCCAGCGCCCGCGCCCCGCCGGCGGCATCGGCACTGGCTGCAGGACGTTGCTGCGTGAAGCTTTTTTGCGCCACCAGCAGGCGCTCATTGAACACCGCCACGCGCACCGTCAGCTGTCCGGTACTGCTGGCTGGCGTCGTGAAGACCTGCACGAATTCATCGAGCGCGACGTGCAGCAGCGGCACATTGCGCGCGCCATCCGAGGCAGCCAGCACCGCGCTACCGGCCTGGCCGAGCCGCGCTTTCAGGCGCTGCTCGATCAATTGCGCCGGGGCCATGGTCCAGCGGCTGTTGGCGAATTGCTGCGGCTGCTGGCTATTGGCATAGTCCAGCCGGTACAGCATGCGCGGATGGTCGAGGAACGGTGACGAGGTCGCGCTGGCAATGCTGACGGCCGGCAGTACCCGGGCGACCTGGCTGGCGGCAGGCAGCGGGCCGAGGTCGAACTGCGCTGGCGGCGCAGCGGGCGTGGCGCAGCCGGCGAGCAGCAGCAGGCACGCGACGAGCAAGGTGGTTTTCATGGCGTTCCCGTCAAGGTGGCAAGGATAAAAAAAGGCGGCATCAGCGCACCGGCGCAGCAAAGCCGGCTTCGCCCGGGCCAGGTGCCCCCGGTGCGGCACCGAACAGGATACTTTGCGGACGGTTGTTGAAGGTCTCCAGCGTCCGGTTGACCGCGTGCAGCGTCGAGCTGGCCTCGTCACCGAGCGGCAGGATCTTGAGCTCGATCCGGCCGGCCACCGAACCGAGCTGGTCGACTGTCAGTGCCAGCCGGTCCAGCGTTCCGTCCGGCGCTTGCAGGCGCGTGGCCATGCCGGAAAAGTTGTTGACCAGTTTGCCGGTATCGTCCGACAAGCGCTGGATCGACGCCAGCGTGCCGCTGGCTTGCGTCGTCAGTGCCGGCAGGCGCGACAGCGTCGGTTCGAGCCGGGCCGGAATCGATTCGAGGGCGATGGCGGCTTTGCTGATATCGCTGAACGCGCCCAGCATCACGGCCTGATTATCGGGTGTCAGCAGACGATTGAGTCGCAGCGTCAGCGCTTCGGTCTGCTGGAGAATGACCAGGCCGCGCGTCTGCAGGTTATCGAACAGGCTGGGGCGCATCTCGATGCGGGCCAGTGATTGCTTCGAGCTGGTCAGCTTGACCGGCTTGCTGCCATCGTCATCGAGCTGCACGTACGCAATCCCGGTGACGCCCTGATAGCCGAGCACGCCGTAGGTCGATTGCGTCATCGGCGTGTCCGGCCGGACGCTGATGTGGACCAGGATCTGGCCCGGCACGTTCGGGTCGAAAATGATCTCGTCGACCTTGCCGACATCAAGCCCGCGATAGCGCACGTCGGCTTGCGGATTGAGGCCGGGAACCGACAACTTGGTCGCCATTTCATAGGGCACCCGCTCGATCCGGTCGCGGTTGAACCACATCGCCAGCAGGATGCCGGCCACCAGCAGGGCCAGCGTAAAAATACCGGCCATCAGGGCATGCGATTTATTTTCCATCAGCTTCTTTCCTTGTCCAGGACCTGTAGCGCGCGACGTCCGCGACCGCCCAGGAAAAATTGTTCGATGAACGGATGTGGCACCGCGATGACTTCCTGCGCCGTGCCGTACGCGATCAAGTGCTTGTCGGCCAGTACCGCAATCCGCGTCGCCAGTGCCAGCAGCGTATCGAGGTCATGCGTGACCATCACCACGGTCAGCTGCATGGCCTCGCGCAGGGATGCGATCAGCGTCACGAAACTGTCCGACAGGCTCGGGTCGAGGCCGGCAGTTGGCTCGTCGAGGAACAGCAGCTCCGGCTCCAGTGCCAATGCGCGTGCCAGCGCAACCCGCTTGACCATCCCGCCCGACAGGTCCGACGGCATCTTGCACGCGTCGGCGGGAGTCAGCCCGACCATCTGCAGTTTCAGCAGTACCGCATCGCGGATCAGGTCTTCCGGCAGCGTGCGCAACTCGCGCATCGGCTGCGCCACATTGTCGAATGTCGTCAGCGCCGAGAACAGCGCGCCGTGCTGGAACAGCATGCCCCAGCGCTGACGCAACTGCTGCAGCTGCGCGTTGTCGGCCTGCTGCAGGTCGGTGCCAAAGACCTTCACGGTACCCGCAGCGGGGCGATCGAGTCCCAGCATTTGCCGCAGCAGCGTGGTCTTGCCGGAGCCGGAACCGCCGACCAGCGCAATGATTTCTCCCTGCCCGACTTGCAGGTCGAGGTGGTCATGGACCACCGTATTGCCATATGCGGTGCGCAGTCCGTTGATGTCGATCACCGGCGCGGCCATCAGAAACCGACCCCGCTAAAGACAATCGCAAACACCGCATCGGCCAGGATCACCACCGTGATGGCGGTGACCACCGAACTGGTGGTGCCGGCCCCGAGGCTCTCGGTATTGGCCTTGATCCTGAAGCCGAAGTGGCAAGCCACCAGCGCGATCAGTCCGCCGAACACGACGCCCTTGCCGATGCCTATCCAGTAGTTCGCCAGCGGCACTGCATCGGGCAGCTTGTGCAAAAAATAGCGTGGCGACAGGCCCAGCTCCAGATTGGCAGCCACCATACCACCGAGTAGCGCCATCGCATCGGTCCAGATCACCAGCAACGGCATCGCGATGGCCAGCGCCAGCACCTTCGGCATGATCAGCCGGAAGCCGTGCGGCAAGCCCATCACCAGCATCGCATCAAGCTCTTCATTGACCCGCATCACGCCCAGCTGTGCAGTGATCGATGAGCCCGAACGACCGGCCACCAGGATCGCTGCCAGCAACGGGCCGAGCTCGCGGATGATGCTCATGCCGAGAATATTGACCAGGTAAATGTCCCCGCCAAATGAATGCAACTGCTGCGCCGACAGATACGACAGCACGACACCGATCAGCATGCCGACCAGCGCAGTAATGCCCAGCGCCTGATAGCCGGTGCGATAAATGTTCGAGGAGATTTCTTTCCAGGGACCGCGCCGCGGGTTCAGTGCAAAGCGGCGCAGATCGAACATCAGCTGGCCGAGCAGGCCGACGACGTCGATCAGGTGTCCGGTCAGCGACTGCGTGCGTGCGCCCAGCCGGATGAGCTGCTTCCAGCGTGGCTTCTGCACCTCGGGCAGCGTCAGCGGACCAGCCTGTTCCAGTCGCTGGAAAAATTCATCCTGCCGGTCGCTCAGCACCAGGCCGGGCGGGCGGGTCTTGCCCCAGACATTCCAGAGCCATTGCGCACCGATGTGATCGATGGCGGTGATCTGCGTCAGGTCCCAGCCGGTGGGCTTGGTCAGTCGGGCCAGTGCGGCGTCGAGCTGCCCGATCACGCCGGCATCTGCCAGCGCATGGACTTGCCACGCGCCGGAGGCAACGATGACCGAGAGTTGGGCGGGATCGACCGCGAGCGCCGGAGGGGCAGGTTTTTGCATGCGGCCAGTGTAAGGGAGATCACCAGCAGCGTCACGGCAGCCGCTACAATGCTCCCATGAAATTGCTCCATTCTCCCGCCCGTATTGCCGCCGCGCTGCGCACTGCCGTGCCCGGCCTGACCATTGAAGCCGTGGCCGAGACCGGCTCGACCAATGCCGACTTGCTGGCCCGGCTGGACCAGTTGCACGGCCCGGTATTTCTGGTAGCCGACCAGCAAACTGCCGGCCGTGGTCGCGCCGGGCGCACCTGGCATTCCGAACGCGGCGCCTCGCTGACGTTCTCGCTGGCGTGGCCGGTGCGGGTGCCCTTGCAGGCGCTGGTCGGTTTGCCGCTGGCGGTTGGCGTGGCGCTGGCCGACGTGCTGGCCGGGCACGGGATTGCCGTGCAACTGAAATGGCCCAATGACCTGCTAGCCGATGGCAGCAAGCTCGCCGGCATCCTGATCGAAACCGCAGTCGACCGGCAAGCCGGTGCGCGCCTGTGGGCAGTTATCGGTATCGGTATCAACCTGACGGACAACGCCGCATTGGCCGCGCGCATCGGCCAGCCGGTGGCCGCGCTGCCGGACGCCGGCGCGATCGACCGCGACCTGCTGCTGGCCGATTTGCTGGGCCATCTTTGCCTGACGCTCCAAGAGTTCGAGGAATACGGTTTTGCGGTTTTTGCCGAACGCTGGAATGCCCTGCACACGCATCGCGGCCAGCCGGTCAGCATTATCGACCGTGGCCAGACCGTGTGCGAGGGCGTCGCCGTTGGCGTCGATGCGCAAGGCCGGCTCTTGCTCGATACCGCGCAAGGGCGGCGCACCGTGGTCGCCGGCGATGTCTCGCTGCGCGCCGTGAAAGCCTGACCATGCTGTTGCTGATCGATGCCGGCAATACGCGAATCAAATGGGCGCTGGCCGACCCGCTGCAGCCGGCGGCATGGCAGGCGTCGGGCGCGGTGCCGCACGCCGGACTGGCCGCACTCGTATCGACCTGGCGTCCTGCCGGTGTGACCGCGGCGATTGTGGCCAATGTCGCCGGTGCCGCGCTGCAGGCGCAACTGGCCGCGCTGCTGCACGACGCACTGAGCGTGACGCCGCAGTGGTTCGTGTCGCGCGCCGAATGCGCCGGCCTGCGCAACGGCTACCGCGAACCGGCGCAGCTTGGCTGTGATCGCTTCGCTGCGATGATCGGTGCGCGGGCGCGCTATCCGGCGCAAGCCTTGCTGGTCGTCAGTTGCGGTACCGCGACTACCATCGATGCGGTCAGCGCGGAAGGGGACTTCATCGGCGGAATGATCCTGCCCGGCCTTGATTTGATGCTCACCTCACTGGCGCGCCACACCGCGCAATTGCCGCAGGTGGAGCACGACGCCGTCACCCCGGCGCTGTTTGCCGACCACACCGATGCCGCCATCCTCAGCGGTTGCCTGGCCGCGCAGGCCGGCGCGATCGAACGGGCACTGGCCGCGCATGCCGGCGCACGTTGCGTCATATCGGGCGGAGCCGCGCCGCGTGTCACTGCGGCGCTGTCGGTGCCAACCGTATTGATCGATCACCTTGTGCTGCACGGTTTGCACGCCGCCTACTTCGCGATTCCCTCATGCTGAAATTCTTGTTGTGCTTCCTGCTCGTGACCAATGCGGGTCTGTTTGCGCTGCAGCGCGGCTATCTCGATGCCCTCCTGCCGGACCAGCCCGATCCGCAGCGCCTGCAGCTGCAGCGTGATCCGGAGCGACTGCGCTTGCTGTCATTCGAAGCAGCCACGGCACCGGTGGCCGTGGCTGCGCCGGTCACGCTGGCTTGCATCGAACTGGGCGACTTCAGCGAGCCCGAAGCGGTTCACTTTGAAGCGGCGCTAGGCGCACTGGACATCCGTAGCACGCCGGTGCGTCGCCGTCTTGCCGAGGAGCCCGCCAGCCAGATCGTGTTCATTCCGTCGCAAGGCGACAAGGAAGGTGCTGATCGTAAATCGGCCGAACTGCGTCGCCTCGGGGTGAAGGATTTTTATGTATTGCAAACGGCCGGCGAGCGGCACTTCGGGATTTCGCTGGGGGTGTTCCGGAGCCGGGGCGCTGCCGATGTACGGCTGGCGGAATTGACGAGGCAGGGCGTGCGCAGCGCCCGCATCGGCGCGTTTGGTAACACCGGCAGCCGCTTTGCAATGCAGTTGCATGACCTCGATGACGCCGGTGTCACGGCGGCCATCGAACTCGCCGCAACGGTAGCAAAAGTCGCACGGCGCGAGTGCGCCGCGCGTTGATCAGAAGTCGATCGAGGCCGACAGCACGACCGTGCGCGGTGCACCCAGCACCAGATAGCCGGCACCCGGATAACCGCCTGCCGACGCCCAGTAATTCTTGTCGGTGAGGTTGTCGACCCGTGCCCGCAAGGTCAGTGCGCGTTCGCCGAACAGCGTCACGTAGCGCGCACCGACATCGACCCGCGTCCACGACGGCAGCTCCTGCGTATTGGCACCGTCGGCATATTGCGACGAGGTGACCACGGTACGACCGGTCAGGGTCAGGCCCCTCGCACCCGGCACATCCCACTCCGCGCCCAGATTGAACTGCTGACGCGGCACGCCGATGGCGTCCTTGCCGTCATGGAGGCCGTCGACGGTACTGACTTGCTTCGCATCGAGGACGGTCAGTCCGCCCAGCACACGCACGCCACGCACCGGCGTACCGAATACCGATAGCTCCAGCCCGCGATTGCGCTGCTCGCCAAACACGCCGAAGACATTGTTGCGGACATACGCCGACGGTTGTGCCGTAGTGAACACGGCGGCGCTCATGCCGACGGTGCCGGCGTCGTACTTGATGCCGATTTCTTTTTGCTTCGACTTGTATGGCGCAAAGGTCTGCCCCAGGTTCGTCACGCCGGTACCGCTGGCGACCGCGCCTTGCTGCAAGCCTTCGATGTAGTTGGCATAGACCGAGACGTCCTTCATGGGCTTGATGACCAGGCCCGCCATCGGCGTGACCAGGCTCTGGTCATAGCGCGAGGTTTCGGCTCCGCTGGTGTAGTCGTAGCTGACATCCTTGATGGTCTGGTTGCGCGCGCCTACGGTCAGCAGCACGCGGTCATTGGCAAACGACATCGTGTCGGCCAGCGCATAGCTCGACAGATTGCTCTTGCGCGTCGTCAGCGGCGCGGCTAGATTGCCGCCGGTAAAAAACGTTGCGGCAGGCGCGGCGGCATCGACCGGCGTGTAGATGTTGCTGTCCAGCGGGTTGATATAGAAATCACTGAGCGCATACGCATTGCGCGAATCCAGGCTGAAGCCGGACAGTGTCGCGCTCAGGCTGTGGCTGACCGGGCCTGTCTGCACGGTGCCGCGCACGCCGATTTCGCCGGTGCGTACGTTGTCGCGGCGTTGATTATCGAAGCGGTACAGCGACGCCGCACCGGTAGTCTGGTTGACCGTCAGCGGCGTGAGCACATTGCCTTCGTTGCCGGAACGCGCACCCAGTGCCGCCCACGCTACGACATCCTTGGACAAGTCCACTTCGCCGCGCACGGTGCCGAAGGTATCGCGCTCATTGGAATAGGTCCACGGCTGGGCAAAATTACGCGCCGCATCCGGTGCTGGCGGCAGCGCAATGCCGCCGGCCAGCGTCACGCTGGGGCGCGGCGCGGTCAGCTTGTGTTCCTGAAAACCGGCGTCGGCTGACAGGCGCACATTGGTGGTCCGGTAATCCAGTCCGACCGACAGCACGCTTAACGAGCGCTGTTCGCGGTCGACGGCGGTATCGCCATCACGACGCACGGCATTAATCCGGATGCCCATGGCATTTTCCGGACCGAAACGGCGGCCGATATCGGTTGCCAGATAAGCCTGGCCACCCGATTCGATGCCTGCCGTGATTTGCGTCAGCGGCGCATTGCCGGCCCGCTTAGGCAGCAGATTGATCGATCCGCCGACCCCGCCACCGCCCGGTGCCGCGCCATTCAAAAAGGTATTCGCTCCACGAAATACCTCGACCCGCTCCAGCAATTCTGCTGCCACGAACTGGCGTGGCAGCAATCCGAACAAGCCGTTATAGGCAATGTCATCGGAGTTCACGGCAAAGCCGCGAATCATGTAGAGCTCCTGATAATTGCCGAAGCCGCGTGCCACGCGGACCGATGGATCGTTTTGCAGCACGTCGGCGACGCTGTGCGATTGCTGGTCCTGGATCAGCGCTTGCGTGTAGTTGGTGCTGTTGAACGGTGCGTCCATCAGGTCGGTATTGCCCAGCAAGCCAAGCCGGCCACCGCGTGCCACCTGGCCGCCGGGATAAGCCACCGGCAAGCCCGCCGCCGACGCATCGGCCGAGGCGCTCACCGTGATGCTTTGCAAAACCTGTGGCGCGGCAGTTGCGG
>AEPR01000257.1 GCA_000195205.2 Oxalobacteraceae bacterium IMCC9480
GACGTGATGTTTCATGATGATCTCCGATTGCGTTCAGGTTGAGGCCGGCCGGCGTCAGCGCACCGCGCGCGTCATGCTGGCAATTTCCTGCTGGATGCCAAAAAACCCGGTCACCAGCCAGCTGATAATGATGGCCAGCAAGACGATGGCCACGCCATTCAATACTTTCATTTGCAGCGAGATGGTCTCGACGCCTTCTTCCATCCATTCGTCGGCCAGTGTTTTCAGGGCTTGTGAAAATCCCTTGTATTCGGCATAGACACACAGGTCGTCGATCATTTCTTCGGACGGAAACTGGTAGCCGGCATTGCGCAATGCTTCGCCGCAGTTCATGCCGGATTTCACGCCGAGCAGCGCGCCGTCGAGTCGTTCGCGCAGCCACGGCTGGGCCATGTCGCTGAGCCGGATCAGGGATTTTTCAACGGTGATGCCGGCGTGCTGCAATGCCGAAAACGCCATCAGGAATCCGCTACCGACGACCAGCCGGTAAATCGAATACGGTGCCACCTGGTCGATGGCGACGCGCAGGTTGCCGCACCAGCGCGGCATCGACCACAGCACCAGCATCACCAGAAAAATCAACGTCAGCACGAACGGCACCATCCAGTGCTGCACCAGCTGGGACATCACATGCAGCGACTTGGCAGCGCCATGCCAGGTGGTGGGGTCGACCACCTTGGCAAATTCGGGAATGACGCGGGTACCGAAGACGTACAGGTAGCAAACGATCAGTATCAGGATCGCCACCGGATAGGTCAGGCCGGAGAGGATCACGGCCTTGATTTTCTTGCCGGCCTGGACTACGTCGATGACGCTCAACAGCGTCGCTTCGAGCTGGCCGGCCTGTTCGCCGGCGCTGATGATCATCCGTTCGGTGTCGGGTATCCAGTACCTGAGCGCTTCGCCGAACATGCTGCCGTTTTGTACCAGACGACGGCAATCATCGAGCACGATGGCCAGCGGCTCGTGCGGCTTGTCGCCATCCTGAGCGGCACGGTCGCGCAATTCCTCGAGGATTTTTAGTAGCGGCAATCCATTGGCCAGCATCTTCGAGACCTTGCGGTACAGACGCAACCGCGACCCTTCCGAAAATTGCAGCTTGGCCCAGCGGCGGTTCAGGTCGAGTTGCATGTCAGGCTTTCTTGAGGGTGGCGGCCGGCTTGCCGTGCTGGTGCAGCGGGACCAGGTGGCCGACGGTTTTTTCAGCCATGCGCGGATCGATCAGCCCATCGGCGATCTTGGCAATGGCATGTTCGACCAGGGTCTGGCCACCCAGCGCGGCGCGCCAGTACGCGATGGCACCGACCTTGTCGGCATGGCGCAGGTAGGTGCACAGCTCGGCATCCGGCAGGATCACTTCGGCGACCACGGTGCGGCCTATCGTGCCCTTGTTGCCGCAGGCTTTGCAGCCGGGACCGGTCAGGAATACCTGGGCCAGCTTGTTGCCGACCGCTTGGTGCAGGCGCTCGGCCTGGGCGACCGGCAGTTCGCCGGCGCAGTCGACCAGGCGACGCTTGCACTGCGGGCACAGCAATTTGACCAGGCGCTGGCTGATCAGCCCGGTAATGACGGTGTGGTCGGCCGTCATTGCCAGCGGCAAGCCGAGGTCGACCAGCCGGTCGATGATGGCCATGGCGCTATTGGCATGCACGGTGGTCCAGACCTGATGCCCGGTCATGGCGGCGCGCAGTGCGCTCTGGGCCGAGGCACCGTCGCGGATTTCGCCGATCATGATGGTGTCGGGATCGAGCCGCATCGCGTTCGAGATCGCCGCCGAGAACAGGCGCGAGCGTTCGACTTCGCTGGTGGCATTGGTGACGGCGGTCTGGACCGCGCCGGGGATCGGGTACTCGACCGGGTCTTCGACGGTGAGCACATGCATCTTGCCTTGCGACTCGATCAGCTGGCCGCTCAGTACCCGTTGCAGCGTGGTCGATTTGCCCGAGCCGGTCGGTCCGCTGATGATGTTCATGCCGATCGGATGGTCTTTCAGGACCTGGATCAGGTTCGCATGCTCCTGGGTGAAGCCGAGCGGACGCAAGTCGATGTGGTCGCCGGCGTCGTTGTACAGCAGGCGCAGGACCATCAGGTTGCCTTCGCTGGTGGGCGCGGTGGCGATGCGTACGCCGTAGAGCATGTCGGGCAATTTGTCGCGGTCGCCGATGCTGGCGTCCTGGCGCTCGGTCGGCTTGTAGGAGTTGTCGGAGACGGCGGTCATCGCACCGTAGATCGTGGCCAGCAGGCGCTCACCGTAGTCGCGGGTCTGGCTGCCGATCTTGACGAGGTCATTGTGAATGCGGAAATAGAAATCGGTACTGAGCTTGTTGACCCGGATGTGGATATCCGAGGCACGCTCGCGGCAACCGCGCGCCAGCAAATCCTTGGCGGTGACTTGCATCACCGTGTGCTCCTGATGGCGCGAGGTGTTGTCGCTGCCGCTGCCGCTGCGGTACAGGCGTCCGATGACTTCAATGGGACAAAACACGATGGTGAACGGGCGCTTCATGCGCTCCAGCCGTGCCCGGTACGATTGCACGTGGGCATTGAGCGCCTGGCCGCTGGCAATCAGCAGGCGTCCGTCGGACAGCAGGCACAGCAGCTTGCGCTCCTCTTCGCTGGCCTCGAAGCTGCCGCTGATGCTCAGTATCGAGGCCGACATCAGGTCGACTGACGTGACAATGACCGGCTCCAAAGGTGGCGGCGGATCATCGTCGAACTGTTTGTAGCGCGTATTCATTTTCCGGGCACCTTGGCCGGCAGGCGCGGTACCGGCAAATAACCGGGTGGGGCGGCAGGCAGTGCAACCGTCGTCTGGACGGCACCCGAGGCAGCTGAAATCAGTGCAGCGTTGCCTGGCAACAGGCGCACGCTGCGGCGCTGGTCGGCCGATACGGTGACTTCGTTGGTCTTGATGGACAACACGCGCATGCCGTTTGGCAAAACATCGCCGGTGCGGACATCGATGCTGCTGCCGTTTTCAAATAGCAGCGTGGCGAACACGTTGTTGCCGATACCCTCGATCGATTGCACGGTCGGGTCTCCCGGTGCGCCCGGACGGGCTGTCTGATCGATGCTGCTTTGACGATTGTTCAGGTCGGCTTGCAGTTGCAGGATCTTTGCCTTGATGACGAGCTGGCGTTCCTGGGCTTTCAGCACCAGCGTTTCGGCATCGATGCGCGTGAGGGTGTCGGCGGTCGTCTCGCCGCTGGCGGCATGGCACGGTTGCACAAATAAGGGCAGGGCCAGCGCCAGGCTGCCGATCAGATTATTTCGCATAGACCACTCCTTCAATAAGCCAGTTGCCGGCATTCCAGCTGATCCGGTCGAGCCGTACGCCCGGCTGTCCGAGTAAGGGGCTGGCCATCAGTGGCGTCAGTACGCCCAGGTCGGCGCTCAGCGTGTAGGTTTTCCATTCGGTTTTCGGGGCAGGGGCTCCGGGGATGCCGGTCATAGTGGGCGGCGCAACGGTCAGTGGCGCAATCGGAGCCATTTTCAAAGTGATGCCTAGCGCCTGGCTGCTTTCCAGTAAATGGCGCAGCACGATATCGGCGGCGAGCAGGACATCCTTGCCATTGGCCTTGAGCTCGATGACCCCGGTGCTGGTGGCCTGGGTGCCGCTGATGGCCAGTACGGCAGAGGGTATCTTTTCGAGCAGGTAGCGCACGTTGGCCCCATTGCTGGTCCAGAGGTAATCTGCTTTGTTCACCTCGCATTGGAATTGGTCGAGCTGCCAGCCGCCCGCCGTCAACGGGTCGAGCCGGGCCTGGCAGGCCTTGGCAAAGTCAAGTGCCAGCGGTTTGGCCAGCCATGGCCGTTCGGTTGACTGGCGGGCGCTGGCGGCACTGAGCCGGGCTCTGGCAGCGGCCATCGCCAGTTCTTTTTCCTGTTCCTTTTTTTGATGCTGCTGAAAAAAATAGAGGCTGGTGCCGGCGACCAGCAGCACGCCGGCCGCGCCAGCGGCGATGGCAACGCCCGGCGGGATGGCCGTTTTGACCGGCCGCAAGGAAGACCATTTGCGGATATGCAGCTGGCCGTTTTTGCGCTTGGGCAGCAGGGCCTCCAGCGTCCTGGCATTGAAATTATGGAAGCCGTACTGTTCCAGTTCGGGTTCGCCGATGACGACATTCCAGCCGCCCAGCGCATAGTCTCCTTGCAGGCGATCGAGCACATCCTCGCGGCTGCCGGCGAAATCGCCGTTGGGCAGGAAGTTGGCATCGCGTACCGCGCAGTAGGCCCAGAGATCATCCGGTAGCTTGAACGCGCACAGCCAGTTGTGCACCGGTTGCTGATGGCCATCGTAGTGAGCACCTTCAATGGCGATGGTCTTTGAAATCACTGCCGCCAGTGACTGCTGTCCGCGTCGCGCACCTTCTTTCGTGCTGGCATAGCCGGCCTGGGCCATGGCCTGGTCTTTGCGCAGTACCACCAGATCGGCATCGATCTTGAAGGCCAGCTGGCAAGCCTCTTTCCAGAAGTCGCGCGGACGTGACAGCGATTGCCAGAACAGACCGCAAACGAAGCGGGTCTTGCCGATCTGGAGTGTGTGGATGGACATGGTCAGGAGGCCCGCATCGCAATCGGGGTAATCATGATCACGATAATTTCCTTGTTGCTGCCGGCACCCAGACTGCCGCCCAGCAGCAGGTTGGCCGGTGTGCCGACGCCTTGCTGGGTCAGGTTATCGTCGGTTTGCTCGAAGCCGCTGATGATCAGCGTTTCATTGGATTTCATGGCAACCCGCTGCAGGAAATTGCGGGTTTCGGTTTCCGGCGTTTCGATGGAGGCGGTACTGCTGCTGACCGTGCGCAGCGAGCGCAGCGACGAGATATCGGTCGAAAATTGCAGTAGCACCGTGCCATTGTTGAGCACGTTTGGCAGGATCGACATATTGAAACCGGTGGTGATGGTGCCCGGTGTCAGCGTGGTGGTGCTGCCGACATTGGGTACTTGCGTCGTCTGCGAGGATTTCAGATACGAAGTCTGCTTGGCCACCTGCACCGGTACCGGCTGGTTGTTGAGCGTGACGACCGAGGCCGAGGTTTCACGCCGTACCCGGCCCTGTTCCGAGAGTGCCTCGATCATCATGGCGCTGCCGGCCAGTTTGCTCGTGGCGGTGTCGAGAATCGCCGCCGAGAAGGCATTGGTATTGGCGACTTTGGCCAGCGAATTGGACAGGCCGTATTTGCGGGACAGTGTCTGGTACACCGCATCCCACTGGATGCCGTAATTGTCGCCGCGCGTCAGCGTCACTGCCAGGACCGTGACATTGACCATCACCTGGCGCGACAAGGCGCGGGTTT
>AEPR01000256.1 GCA_000195205.2 Oxalobacteraceae bacterium IMCC9480
TGCCCACGCGAATGCACCGAAAACGGTTGGCCTTGAAGATTTTTTTAGTAAGTACTACATTGCACGCAATCGAATCGCACAACATTGCATTGCAGTCAATTCAATTTCCCGCTATTTAACCCGCCTTGGCAAGTCGCCATCGTGAACAACAGGCGATATCGTTCAGTCGACCAGTTGATACCCGCGCTCCTGCCGCACCCGCCCCAGCGCCGACAAGGCAGCAAGACCGGCTTCGAAGCTGTCGAACGCCCGGCTCTTGCCGCCGCCATGCTTGTTGACGCGACTACCCCAGGTTTGCATCAGTACCCAATCGCCCAGCAGATCCCGGCTCAGCATCAGCGAATATGTGCGGTCGGCTGCGACAAAGCGACGCCGGATCGGGCTGTCCGAATGCACAGGCAAAGCCTGTGTCACACCATCGACTTCATCAATCATGCCGCACCTTTTTTTATTTTTTAGCTTGCGCAAGACGAACGATATCGCCGCCGCAAGCGGAGCCGAACGATAGCAGAGAACCCATCGCCCGAGAAAGCCTGCGAGCGCACAAATCGACATTAAATTGCCGATCCTGGCATTGACAATAATCACAAAAAATACAACCAGATCAGCGACAACGCTTTATCCTTGCGCCTCCTCAAAACCATCAGCCACGATGCTGTTGGTAGCGCCCTCTTCTGCTGTTGATTTTTTCTGATTGCGCTCCCTTTGATTCCGTTGAAAACCCTACTCGCTGCGGCGTGCCTGTCATTGGCATCGCTGTCCTCTGCGTTTGCTGCCGATGCCGCCGATCCCAATTTCTCAGCATGCCGCCAGTTCTTTGCCGGTGCGCGCTTGCCCGTCCTGCCGGCACGCGCAATGCAGCCCCGGGCCCTGTGCTTTGATAATTTCGCCGTGCTGCATTCGGGCACGAGCCGCACGCCGATCTATGTTGCCGAACGCCTCAACAAGGACCTGCTGGCCTTGAAGATCGAACGCGGCTCGCGCTTTTTTGCCGATGCCCGCCTGCCGCGCGCGGAGCGTTCCGAACTGGACGACTACAAGCGCTCCGGGTTCGATCGTGGTCACATGGCACCGGCGGCCGATATGGTGAGCGATGCGTCGATGGCGCAAAGTTTTTCGCTGGCCAACATGGTGCCGCAAGCGTCGATCAATAACCGCAAACCGTGGGCCGGCATCGAACAGGCCACCCGCCGGTATGCGTCGCGGGCGCAAGGCGACGTGTACGTGATCACCGGTCCGGTGTTCGATGCCAATCCGCCGACCATAGGCGCGAACCGGGTCTGGGTACCGCAGCATCTGTTCAAGCTGGTCTACGATCCGGCCACGCAGCGCGCCTGGGCACACTGGATCGACAACACTGATGCAGCGCGCGCCGGCGCACCGATCAGCTATGCCGAACTGGTACGTCGCACCGGTGTCGAATGGCTGCCGGTGCGACAACAGCTAGAATTACCGCTTTCCTCTTCCCGGCTAACGCAATGAAAAAACCTTCTTCCAGCAGCGGCCTGGTCTATTCCACCGAAACCGGGCGGATGTGTCCGGACTGCCGCCAGCCCGTGGCCAGCTGCACCTGCAGCAGCGCCAAGCCCGTGCCGGTCACCGATGGCGTGGTGCGGGTCTCGCGCGAAACCAAGGGACGCGCCGGCAAGGGCGTCACGCTGGTCAAGGGGCTGGCACTTGAACCGGCCGCGCTGGCGGCACTGGCAAAACAGCTACGCAATGCCTGCGGCGCAGGCGGAACCGTAAAAGATGGCATCATCGAAGTCCAGGGAGACCATGGCGAGCGCGTTGCGCAAGCACTGAAATTGCAGGGATTTACCGTGAAGCGCTCGGGCGGCTGACCAGATTGCCGGATACATGGGCGCTCATACAGACACACACGCGCAACACCTGGCCGGCACACTGCGGTCGATGTTGCAGCGCCGACTGTCCACTTACTTAGTTAGCAGGCTCAAATGAAAAAACAGTTACTCCATCTTCTGATCGCGGCAACGCTGGCCTTGTCTGCCGCTGCCGCGTCGGCCGTCCCGACCGCCCTGGCCCCGACGCTGGAACAATCACAGGCCGCGCATCTGTCGGCCGAAGTGGTCTCGCGTTTTCATTACCGGGCCCAGCCGCTCGATGCGGCGATGTCCGACAAGATCTTTACGCGTTATCTCAAATCGCTCGATCCCGAAAAATTCTTTTTCACGCAGGCTGATATCGACGTCATGTCAAAGCAGCGCAGCACGCTGGGCAAGGCCATCCTGGGCGAGAACCTCAGTGCGCCGTTTGCGATCTTCAACCTGTACGCGCAGCGCGTATCGGAACGCTTTACCTTTGCGCGCTCCATGACAAAGGAAAAGTTCGATTTCAGTAGCCGGGAAAGCTTCATGGTGGACCGCGAAAAAGAAGCCTGGCCAGCCTCGGTCGACGAGCTGCACACGCTGTGGCGCAAGCAGGTCAAGAATGACTGGCTGCGCCTGAAACTGGCCGGTGTCGCCGCGCCGCAGATCGCCCAGACGCTCAACAAGCGTTACGACAGCGCGCTGCAGGAAGTCACCCGCGTGACGCCGGAAGAAGCCTTCGAGACCTTCATGAATGCGTACACGATGGCCATCGATCCGCATACCAATTACATGGGACCGCGCGCGACCCAGGAATTCGATATCGCGATGAGCCTGTCGCTCGAAGGCATAGGCGCGACGATGTCGCAAAAAGGCGGCTACAACACGATCCGCGAAATGTGGTCCCCGGCGGACCGGCCATCCGTTCCGGCAAGCTGCGCGTCGGTGACCGCATCGTCGGCGTCGGCCAGGGTGCCGATGGCCCGGTGGTCGATGTCGAAGGATGGCGGCTCAATGAAACCATCGGCCTCATTCGCGGGCCGGCGGATTCGACCGTGCTGCTCGATGTGCTGCCGGCCGGTGCCTTGCCGGATGCCGGCCGTCGCCGTGTCGCCATCGTGCGCAAGAAAATCGATCTGGCGGAAGCCGCTGCCAAGAAGACCATGATCAACGTTCCGGATGGCAGCGCAACCAAGCAGATCGGCGTGATCACCCTGCCCACGTTCTATCGCGATTTTGAAGCTGAACAAAGCGGCGAAAAAGACTTCCGCAGCGTGACCCGCGACGTCGCTGTGCTGCTGGCCGAACTCAAGGCCGCGAAGGCCGACGGCGTCGTGATCGACTTGCGCAATAACGGCGGTGGCTCGCTCACCGAAGCGATCGGGCTGACCGGCCTGTTCACCGGCAAGGGACCGGTACTGCAGCAACGCGATGCGCGCGGCAAAATCATCGTCGACAGCCATGCCGGCGCTGCGGCCGTCTGGGATGGCCCGGTGGGCGTACTGATCAATCGCGGCTCTGCCTCGGCGTCAGAAATCTTTGCCGCCGCGATCCAGGATTACGGTCGCGGCACCGTCATCGGCGAACGCAGTTTTGGCAAGGGCACCGTGCAAAGCACGATCAATCTCGACCAACTGGTGAAGCAATCCAAACCGGAATTCGGCGAGCTGAAAATGACGACGGCGCAGTTTTTCCGGATCAACGGTGGCACCACGCAGTTGCGTGGCGTGAAACCGGACATCACGTTTCCCACCGATCTGGATGCCGATGACCGCGGTGAGTCGGGCTTCGATAACGCGCTGCCATGGACCCAGATCAAGCCGGCCACCTACGCGGCATCGGGTGCCTTGAAACCGGTGATCCCGGTGCTGATGAAACGCAGCGAAGCACGCATCAAGGCCAATCAGGAGTTCACCAATATCGAAGGTGACATGACGCGTTTCATGCAGAAAAAGAAAGCCAATGTGATCTCGCTGAACGAGGCCGACCGGCGCAAGGAACGCGACGATCAACTGACCCGCCTGACTGCACGCCTGACCTCGGCACGCCCCGGCATGACCCGCGCCGAATCGGCCAGGGCCATGCTCGACGATGGCCTCGATTCGAACGAGCGTGATCTGGGCGTCGAACTGGCGGCCGGACTGGCGCAAAAAGAAGCGAAGGATGTCTTCCTGCAGGAAGCGGCCCGCATCGTCAGCGACCAGGCCGGTTTGCTGAAGACAAATACCGAGGCGGCCATCGCGGCCAAGGCGGCAGGCAAACAGCTGCAGACAAAACCGGTAGCAGAAGCCATGACACCGGGTTGAACCGCATAGGCGCTGACCTTGCTCCTGTAGG
>AEPR01000255.1 GCA_000195205.2 Oxalobacteraceae bacterium IMCC9480
GCACGGTTTCATCGTGCCCACGCGAGCGCATTACATCGGCATCAAGCCGCTTTGGTCGACTCAAGAAAGTCCTGCGCAAAGCGCTGCAAGACACCGCCGGCTTCGTAAATGGCGACTTCTTCGAAGGTATCGAGACGGCAGGTCACCGGCACCTCGACGCACTCGCCATTCTTGCGCGTGATCACCAGCGTCAACGTACTGCGCGGTGTGCGGTCACCGATGACATCGAAGGTTTCGGTGCCATCGATGGCCAGCGTCAACCGGTTCACGCCGGCCTTGAATTCCAGCGGCAACACGCCCATGCCAACCAGATTGGTCCGGTGGATGCGCTCGAAGCCTTCGGCCGCAATCGCTTCCACGCCGGCCAGCCGCACGCCCTTGGCGGCCCAGTCGCGCGACGAACCTTGCCCGTAGTCGGCACCGGCAATGATGATCAGCGGCTGCTTGCGCTCCATGTAGGTTTCGATCGCTTCCCACATGCGGGTGACCTGGCCTTCAGGCTCGATGCGAGCCAGCGAACCGGCCTTGACCTTGCCATTCTCGAGCACCATTTCATTCTTCAGCGTCGGGTTCGCAAAGGTCGCGCGCTGCGCCGTCAGGTGGTCGCCGCGATGCGTTGCATACGAGTTGAAGTCGACTTCCGGCAAGCCCATCTTGGCCAAATACGCACCGGCAGCGCTGTCGAGCATGATCGCGTTCGAGGGCGATAGATGGTCGGTGGTGATGTTGTCACCGAGGACCGCCAGCGGACGCATGCCGGACAAGGTGCGCACGCCTGCCAGCGCGCCTTCCCAATACGGCGGACGGCGGATGTAGGTGGTGGTCGGACGCCAGTCATACAGCGGGCTGACCTTCACGCCGTCATCGGCCTGGCGCGCGAACATCGGCGTGTAGACCTTACGGAACTGTTCCGGCTTGACGCTGGCAGCGACGATGGCGTCGATCTCTTCATCGAGCGGCCAGATGTCGGCCAGCAGGACCGGCTTGCCATCCTGATCAAGACCAAGCACGTCTTTTTCGATATCGAAACGGATGGTGCCGGCAATCGCGTACGCCACCACCAGCGGCGGCGACGCCAGGAAGGCCTGCTTCGCATACGGATGAATACGACCGTCGAAATTGCGGTTACCCGACAACACGGCCGTGGCATACAGGTCGCGCGCGATCAGCTCTTCCTGGATCACCGGATCGAGCGCACCGCTCATGCCGTTGCAGGTGGTGCAGGCAAAGGCGACCACGCCGAAACCCAGGGTCTCGAGTTCCGGCAGCAGCTTGGCGTCTTCCAGATACAGCGCGACGGTTTTCGAGCCGGGAGCCAGCGAGCTTTTTACCCACGGCTTGCGGGTCAGGCCGCGCCGGTTGGCATTGCGTGCCAGCAGGCCGGCGGCAATCATGTTGCGCGGATTGCTGGTGTTGGTGCAGCTGGTGATGGCGGCGATGATGACGGCGCCGTCCGGCATCAGGCCAGGCTCGTTCTCGACCTTGCCGGCAATGCCGCGTGCGGCCAGCTCGGAGGTTGGCACGCGCTTGTGCGGATTGGACGGGCCGGCCATGTTGCGCACGACGGTGCTCAGGTCAAAGCTCAGCACGCGTTCGTACTTCACTTCGGTCAGCGTGTCGGCCCACAGGCCGGTTTCGCGCGCATAGATTTCGACCAGCTTGACCAGTTCGTCGTCGCGCCCGGTCAGCTTCAGGTACTTGATGGTTTGCGCGTCGATGTAGAACATCGCTGCGGTCGAACCATATTCCGGTGCCATGTTGGAGATCGTCGCGCGATCACCCAACGTCAGGTGGGCCGCGCCGGCACCGAAAAATTCGAGGTAGGACGACACGACTTTGGCATTGCGCAAAAACTCGGTCAGCGCCAGCACCGTATCGGTGGCAGTGATACCGGGCTGCGGCTTGCCGGTCAGCTCGACGCCGATGATGTCCGGCAGGCGCATGTACGAGGCGCGCCCCAGCATCACGCTTTCAGCTTCGAGACCGCCGACGCCAATGGCCAGCACGCCCAACGCATCGACCATCGGCGTGTGCGAATCGGTGCCGACCAGCGTGTCCGGGAAGGCCACGTTGTCTTTCACCTGCACCACCGGGCTCATGCTTTCGAGGTTGATCTGATGCAGGATGCCGTTGCCCGACGGGATCACGTCGACGTTCTTGAACGCCTTCTTGGTCCAGTCGATGAAATGAAAACGGTCGTCATTGCGACGGTCTTCGATGGCGCGGTTCTTTTCAAACGCATCCTTGTCGAAGCCGGCGAATTCCACCGCCAGCGAGTGGTCGACCACCAGCTGGGTCGGCACCACCGGATTGACCAGCGCAGGGTCGCCGCCTTCGGCAGCAATCGCATCACGCAGGCCGGCCAGGTCGACCAGCGCGGTCTGGCCGAGGATGTCATGGCAGACCACGCGCGCCGGGAACCACGGAAAATCCAGCTCCTGCTTGCGCTCGATCAGTTGCAACAACGAGGCCTTGAGCGTGGCCGGATCGCAGCGGCGCACCAGGTTTTCTGCCAGCACGCGCGAGGTGTACGGCAAGGTGGCGTAAGCGCCGGGAGTAATGGCATCGACGGCAGCGCGGGTGTCGAAGTAGTCGAGCTTGGTGCCCGGCAGGGGTTTGCGGTAGTCGCTATTCATGGCGTCCTTGGAAGAAGATGTGGAAGCGCTCACTTGCGCTTGCTGATCGGCACGAAGGCCAGATCATCGGGGCCAACATAGTTGGCGCTCGGACGAATGATCTTGTTGTCGATGCGTTGTTCGATGATATGCGCGGCCCAGCCGGAGGTCCGTGCGATGACGAACAGTGGCGTGAACATCGCCGTCGGAATGCCCATCATGTGATACGACACGGCCGAGAACCAGTCGAGGTTAGGGAACATCCGCTTGGCTTCCCACATCACGGTCTCGAGGCGCTCGGCGATGTCGAACATCTTGGTCGAGCCTTCTTCGATCGACAGCGACCTGGCGACATCCTTGATGACCTTGTTGCGCGGGTCCGAAACCGTGTAGACCGGATGGCCGAAACCGATCACGACTTCCTTGTTGTCGACGCGGCGACGGATGTCGGCTTCGGCTTCATCGGGATTGTCGTAGCGCTTCTGGATTTCGAACGCGACTTCATTGGCACCGCCATGCTTGGGTCCGCGCAACGCGCCGATGCCGCCGGTGATGGCCGAGAACATGTCGGAGCCCGTGCCGGCGACCACGCGTGCAGCGAAGGTCGATGCGTTAAATTCGTGTTCGGCGTACAGGATCAGCGAGGTGTGCATGGCTTTTTCCCAGGCTTCGGATGGCTTCTTGCCATTCAGCAGGTGCAGGAAATGCGCGCCTATGGATTCGTCTTCGGTCTGCGTTTCGATGCGTTTGCCGTTGCTGCTGTAGTGGTACCAGTACAGCAGCATCGAGCCCAGCGAGGCCATCAGGCGATCCGCGATATCGCGTGCGCCCGGCGTGTTGTGGTCATCTTTTTCCGGCAGGATGCAACCCATGGCCGAGACACCGGTGCGCATCACATCCATCGGATGCGACGATGCCGGCAGCGCTTCGAGCACCAGCTTCACATTGGCAGGTAAGCCGCGCAAGGCTTTCAGTTTGGTCTTGTAGGCATGCAGTTCGGCGCTGGTCGGCAGCTTGCCGTGCACCAGCAGATGGGCGATCTCTTCGAACTCGCAGGTGTCGGCGATATCGAGGATGTCGTAGCCGCGATAGTGCAGGTCATTGCCGGTCTTGCCGACGGTGCACAGTGCGGTATTGCCGGCGGTGACGCCGGACAGCGCAACGGATTTTTTCGGCTTGAAGGCCGGTACGGATTCGGTCATGGGGTGTCTCTCTTTTTGAATTAGGCAGGGATTATTTTTTGGCGTTCTGTGCAGCGAACAGCGCGTCGAGCTTGTCTTCGTACGAGTAATAATCGATGCGGTCGTAGAGTTCCTTGCGGGTCTGCATCGTGTCGACGACGGCTTGCTGCGAACCGTCACGGCGGATCGCGGTGTAGACGTTTTCGGCGGCCTTGTTCATCGCGCGGAAGGCCGACAGCGGATACAGCACCAGCCCGACATCGGCCGACTTCAGTTCATCGACGGTGAACAGCGGCGTGGCACCGAACTCGGTGATGTTAGCCAGCACCGGCACCTTGACGGCGGCGGCGAACTGCTTGTACATCGCCAGTTCGGTAATGGCTTCCGGGAAGATCATGTCGGCACCGGCTTCGACGCAGGCAATCGCGCGCTCAAGCGCAGCTTCCAGGCCTTCGACGGCCAGCGCATCGGTACGCGCCATGATCACGAAGTTTTCGTCGGTGCGGGCATCGACGGCGGCCTTGATGCGGTCGACCATTTCCTGCAGCGTGACGATTTCCTTGTTCGGCCGATGACCGCAGCGCTTCGCGCCGACCTGGTCTTCGATGTGCATCGCGGCAGCACCGAACTTGATCATCGACTTGACCGTGCGGGCCACATTGAAGGCCGATGAACCGAAGCCGGTATCGACATCGACCAGCAGCGGCAGGTCGCAGACATCGGTGATACGGCGCACGTCGGTCAGCACATCGTCCAGCGTGGTGATGCCCAGGTCCGGCAAGCCCAGCGAACCGGCAGCGACACCGCCACCCGACAGATAGATCGCCTTGAAGCCGGCGCGCTTGGCCAGCAACGCATGATTGGCATTGATCGCGCCGACGACTTGCAACGGGGATTCTTCTTGCATCGCCTTGCGGAAGGCAGCACCTGCGGAGTATTGGGACATGGGTGGGTCACTTTCGAGTGTGTTTCATCGGAATTGCTTGCGGCCTATATTGCAATCGCCGTGCCACCTTCTGCGGATGGGCGGCTCGTCGCGCCAGTCCTGGCGCTGGCGCAATCGCAGCGGTGTTTCACGCGACCGGAAGCGTTTCAATCTGCGTTACACTCGCAACACTGAAACGCCAAGATGAAACATGCACCGTCCCAACCTCCCCGCATCGATCGACCCGAACGACAAGCCGGTCATCTGGACCGTCTCGATCTCGCGCCTGTTCGACCTGTTCCGCGACATCATGCTGGAGTACGGCGACGCCGCCACCATCGAGCCGATCAATCTCGGCTTCGAAGATGCCGTGCGTCATATCCGCGAACGCCTCGTCAACGAGCGCTGCGACGCCGTCATCGCGGCCGGTTCGAATGCGGCCTACCTCAAGAGCCGGCTATCAGTGCCGGTCATCATCGCCAAGGCCAGTGGCTTCGACGTGATGCAGGCGCTGGCGCGGGCACGCAAGATCACGCCCCGAATCGGGCTGATCAGCTACCAGCAAACGATGGCGGAGCTGAGTGATTTCCAGGCCACCTTCGGCCTCGATATCGTCCAGCGCAGCTACGTCACCGAAGAAGATGCGCGCGCCCAGATCAGCGAACTGAAAGCCGCCGGCATCCAGGCCATCGTCGGTGCCGGCCTGATCACCGACCTGGCCGAAGAAGCCGGACTGGCTGGCGTGTTCGTTTACTCGGCCGCGTCGATCCGGCTCGCCTTCGACGACGCCCTCGACATCGCCCGCTTCACCCGCATCGACAGCAACCGGCGTCGCCCTACCCCGCCCGCCGACACCTTGCGCGCGCGCCATGGCCTCAACGATTTGCGCGGCGAATCGATGGCGATGCAGCGAGCCCGGCAAGCCATCACGCTGTTCGCCCGCTCGCCGGCGACCGTGCTGATCCAGGGCGAAACCGGCAGCGGCAAAGAACTCGCGGCGCAAGCAATCCACCGCGAAAGCACGCGTGCAAGGCAGCCGTTCGTGGCTCTCAATTGCGGCGCGGTGGCGGAGTCCCTGCTGGAAGCGGAATTATTCGGCCATGAAGAAGGCGCGTTCACCGGCTCGCGCCGTGGCGGTCACGCAGGTTTGTTTGAAGCAGCGCAGCACGGCACACTATTCCTCGATGAAATCGGCGAGATGGCGCTGCCGCTGCAAACGCGCTTGTTGCGCGTGCTGGAAGAACGCGAAGTCGTGCGTGTCGGCGGCACCCGGCCGATTCCGGTCGATGTGCGCATCGTCAGCGCGACCCATTGCGACCTCGACTTGCGCATGCAGGAAGGCCGCTTCCGGCCCGACCTGTTTTACCGGCTGGGCGTATTGCGGATGACCTTGCCGCCGCTGCGCGAGCGCCCCGATGACCAGGTCGAACTGGCCGGCTGGTGCCTCAAAAATGCACTGGCTGCGATGGGCTTGCGGCCACACGCGAACCTGCAAGCGGAGTTGCAGGCCTGCTCGACGCTACTGGCCGGTTACGGCTGGCCGGGCAACGTGCGCGAACTGCGCAACATGATGGAGCGGGTCGCGCTGTATCTGGCAGCCGAGCCGCTGCAGGCCTTGTCGCCGGGATTGTTGCTGGCGGTGGCACCGGAATTGATGCGCGCCGGCGCGGTCGCACCGATGGTGCTGAGCACTGCGCCGACGGAATCGCTGACCGAAGTGCTGGCGCGGTTTGATGGCAATCGGGAGGCGGCGGCGAAGTATCTGGGGGTGAGCAGGACGACGTTGTGGCGGAAATTGCGGGGGGCTTAGGGTTGGGGGTGGAGGTGGATGCGGATGCGGATGCGGGTGCGGGTGCGGATGCGGATGCGGATAAATTAAAAACCGTTCGTCCTGAGCTTGTCGAA
>AEPR01000254.1 GCA_000195205.2 Oxalobacteraceae bacterium IMCC9480
TGGGCACGATGGTGCCGTGCCCACCCTACGGATTACTTCATGCACGCAGGCGTGATGTTTTTCTCTTTGGCGTACTTGGCGGCGTTGGCCTTGAACAGCGGATGGATCAGGGCTTTGTTGCCTTCGATCCAGTCCGAAATCAGGACCCATTTGGCACCATCCCATTGCTGGATCTTGACCTTGCCGGAACCTTCGTGGTTGTCGCAGCTGGTCTTGATTTCAGGCAGCAGGCCGGTCGCACCGAGCGTACCCAGGCGGGCGTTGGTGATGTTCAGGTTTTCCAGGCCCCAGCGCATTTGCTCGCCGGAGATGACCTTGCCCTTGCCGTATTTGCCTTGGGCAGTGCGGATTGCTTCGACCGTGGCAATGGCGACCGAGACGCCGCGGTTGTACAGGATGGTGCCGACCTTGGCCTGGTCCTGCATGTTGCCCTTGCCGGCGGCATAGACGACTTTCTCGATGTCGGTAATGACCGGCACGTTTTTGCCCGAGACATTCCAGGTCGCGCTCATGTAACCCTTGGCGGCTTCACCGGCTGGGACCGTGTCTTCTTCCGAACCGGCCCACCACGAACCGATCATTTTTTCACGCGAATAGCCGACTTTCTGGGCGGCTTTCATGGCGGTCTGGTTCATCACGCCCCAGCCCCAGAAAATCACGTAGTCGGGATTTTCCTGGCGGATGCGCAGCCATTGCGCGCCCTGCTCGTTGCCCGGATGCGCGACCGGAATCTGCACCAGCG
This sequence comes from Oxalobacteraceae bacterium IMCC9480, assembly GCA_000195205.2. Lineage (GTDB taxonomy): Bacteria > Pseudomonadota > Gammaproteobacteria > Burkholderiales > Burkholderiaceae_D > Actimicrobium. The sequence goes on from AEPR01000254.1 coordinate 743, forward strand.
CGAACTTGCCGATCAGGCTTTCGGCTTCGAGCGCACCGATCGGCTCCTTGCCATAGGCCGAGTCGTGATATAGGAAGGCGATCTTCTTGCCAGCCAGCGAACCGCCGTTCTTGGTGGTCAGGTACTTGACGATGGCCGAGGCCTGCATCTGGTAGGTCGTCACCAGCGGAAAGGCGTATGGAAAGACCGAGCCATCAACCGCATCGGTACGGCCGTAGCCAACCATCATCAGCGGTACTTTATCTTCGGCGGTCTTGTCGATCAGCGCGTACGAAATGCCGGTCGCCATCACGTTGTAGGCGGTGCCTTTGGTGATTGGATTCTTGTTCTTCAGGCGCTCGTAGCACTCGACGCCTTTGGCGTTGTTGTACTCGGTTTCGCACTCTTCCCAGGACAGCTTGACGCCATTGACGCCGCCTTCCTTCATGTTGATGTAGTTCAGGTAATCGACATAGCCGCCGTAGAACGACTGGCCGTTCGCGCCGTACGGGCCGACGCGGTAACTCGGGATCGCGATGAACTGGTCATTGGCTTGCGCCACGGCCTGCGTCATCGGCGCGAGCAGGGTCGCGACGGTGGCTGCGGCGAAGAGAATATTTTTAAGCTTGGTCATGCTGTCTCCTTCATTTGGATGAGGTGCTTTTTTGGGTGCTGCGGTACAACGGTGCTGCGGTCA
>AEPR01000253.1 GCA_000195205.2 Oxalobacteraceae bacterium IMCC9480
TTTTCAGCGCGCCATTTTTACGTCACGTCCACCGTCGCTGCCGACAAATTCCACCACCTTGTCGAGCACCGGCGCGAGTCCGCGCAGCGGCCAGGCAAACGCCCCGATCAGGCTGGCGTGGCTGGTGCTGTCGAAATACACTTCTTCGACAGGAACACCCGCAGCGCGCAGGCTGGTCGATAACCCACCGGTATTACGAACGGCATTGACGGTCTTGTCGGCATGCGATGCGACCAGCAAGGCCGGCGGTGCAGCCGCCGTGACATGGCGAACCGGCTGCGATTGCGGCGGTGAATCCGGATAGAAAAAAACCGGCCGCACATCAGGATTCTCGATCGGTAAAAAATCATACGGACCAGCCAGTCCGATCCAGCCGCGCAATGCCGTCGGCGACGCGCCCTGTGCCGTCAGCCAGCGTCCATCGAGTGCCACCATCGCCGCATTGTAGGCACCGGCGCTATGGCCCATCACGAAGACCTTTTTCGGATCACCGCCATAACGCTGGATGTCTTTGAGCGTCCAGGCTACCGCTTGCGCGGAATCCTCGACAAAAGCCGGATAGCGCACTTGCGGATACAGCCGGTAGTCCGCCAGCACCGCGACAATGCCGCGTGCCGCCAGCGCCTCGCCGACAAACGCATAGTCGGCGCGCGATCCCATGTTCCAGCTGCCGCCATAAAAAAACACGACGACGGGCGCGGCTCCCTTGCCATCACGCGGACGATAAATATCGAGCCGGTTGCGCGGATCGCTGCCGTAGCTGATGTCGAGATGTTTGTCCGAGGCGCTGCCGGGTGTGACGGCGTTGATCACGCGCAGCGGCGAACAGGCGCTCAGCGTGCCTGCCATCAGCAGCGCCACGACGCTGCGCAGCAGGATTTTAGTTGCCATGGCCATTGAGAATCCGTCATGAAAAATACTGAAAAAAAGGAGTCTGCCAGTCATACGCAGACACGGCGCGGATGGATTCGTCAGGCTTTGAGCAAGCGTTTCTCGGCCCGTGCCACGCTCTCGGCAGTACCGCGCAACACGATGATATCGCCCCCTTGCAGGATGGTCGCCGGCGTCACGTCGATGCGGGTCTTGCTGCGCCGGACAGCCGTGATCCCGGCGGCGAATTCCTGCAGGTTGAGTTCGGCCAATGACTTGCCGACGGCCTTCGCCTGCATGCCCAGCGTGACCGAATGGAGCCTGACATGCAGGTGCTCGGCATCGTCCTCGGCATCGCTGTCGCCATGAAAAAATCCGCGCAACACCGCATACCGTTCATCCCGCGCACTCTGCACCCGGTGCACCACGCGGCGCAGCGGCACACCCAGCATCACCAGCGCATGCGAGGCCAGCATCAGGCTGCCTTCGAGCGCTTCCGGCACCACTTCGGCCGCGCCGGCGGCACGCAATTGATCGAGATCGGTATCGTCGTAGCTGCGCACGATGACCGGCAGGGCAGGTGCCAGTTCATGGGCCAGATGCAGCAGCTTCAGTGCCGATGGCGTGCTCGCATAGGTAATGACCAGCGCAGCTGCCCGGTGGATGCCGGCGGCCACCAGCGACTCGCGCCGCGCCGCATCACCGTACGAGACATTCGCGCCCGAGACCTGCGCTTCATGGACCCGATCGGGATCGAGGTCGAGCGCGTGGTACTGGATATGTTCTTCTTCGAGCAGGCGCGCCAGGCTCTGCCCGCTGCGGCCGAAGCCGGCGATGATCACGTGTTTCTGGGTCGTCATCGTGCGACTGGCAATCTGGGTCAGCGCAACCGATTGCATCATCCATTCATTGGCCGACAGCTTCATGACGATGGCATCGGCATTGGCCAGAATGAAGGGCGCAATGAGCATCGACAGCACCATCGAGGCGAGGATCAGCTGCACGATGAATGGATCGATCAGCTGCAAGCCACCGACCTGGTTGAGTAGCACGAAACCGAATTCGCCCGCCTGCGCCAGGGCCAGACCGGTGCGCAGCGCAATCCCGGTGCTGGCACCGAACAGCCGCGCCAGGGCGGTGATCAGGACAAACTTCAGCAGCACCGGTGCGGCCAGCAGCAACAGCACCAGCCACCAGTTTTCGATGACCAGCCCGATGTTGAGCAGCATGCCGATGGTGATGAAGAACAGCCCGAGTAGCACATCGCGAAACGGCTTGATGTCTTCTTCGACCTGATGCTTGTATTCGGTCTCCGAGATCAGCATGCCGGCGACGAACGCGCCCAGCGCCAGCGACAGGCCAGCCTGTTCGGTGATCCATGCGGCGCCCAGGGTAATGAGCAGCAGGTTGAGCATGAACAACTCCTGCGAGCGCCGCTGGACCACAATACGGAACCAGCTGCGCATGAGCTTCTGGCCGATGACCAGCAATAGCACCAGCACGCCGACGGCTTTCAGCGCAGCCCAGCCCAGCGTCACGGCGATATCCTGCGGTGCCTTGGCCAGCGCCGGCACCAGGATCAGCAGCGGCACCAGCGCCAGATCCTGGAACAGCAGGATGCTGATGATGCGCCGGCCATGTTCGCTTTCGAGTTCGAGCCGCTCGGTCAGCAGTTTCGAGACGATCGCTGTCGACGACATCGCCAGTGCGCCGCCCAGCGCAAACGCCGCGCCCCAGCTGATATCGGCGACCTGCGGCAGCAAGCGCGCGGCACCCCAGCTGCACAGCATGGTGGCCAGAATGGTCAGCAGCACCTGCGCCATGCCAAGGCCGAACACGGTACGGCGCATTGAAAACAGTTTGGGCAGCGAGAATTCGAGGCCGATCGAAAACATCAGGAACACGACGCCGAATTCGGCCAGCGTGTGGGTGGTGGCGGTATCTTCGGCCCAGCCCAGTGCGTGCGGACCAATGGCAATGCCGACCGCCAGGTAACCCAGCATAGGCGGCAAATGCAGCATGCGAAAGGCGACCACGCCGAGCACGGCAGCACCGAGTAACAGTAAGGTGAGTTCAAGCGCTGAGTGCATGATGGGGCGAAAGGTCCTTTAATCTGGCGCAAGACGATATTTTAGTTGTCGCTGGCAGAATTTTTGCTTTGGTAATTCGTTTATACTTTCCGGCATGAGTGTACCCCAACAAAAACCCGTTTCCGACGCCGTCATTGCCCCCTTCACTGCCGAGCGTGCCGCACGCGCCCTGGTCCTCGCCCGCGAGACGCTGCAAATCGAAGCCGATGCCTTGCTGACCTTGAAAGCACGCCTGTCCGACCCTGCAATCGACAACGCCGGCTGCTTTGCCAAAGCGGTTGGTTTGTTGCTCGATTGTACTGGCCGCGTGGTGGTATCGGGCATCGGCAAGTCCGGTCATATCGCGCGCAAGATCGCCGCGACACTGGCCTCGACCGGCACCCCTTCCCTGTTCGTGCATCCGGCCGAAGCGGCCCATGGCGACCTTGGCATGATCGGCCCGCAGGATGTCTTCGTGGCCATTTCCAATTCCGGCGAAACCGCCGAGCTGATGGCCATCGTGCCCAGCATCAAACGCATGGGCGCGGTCCTCGTCACGATGACGGGCAACGATGCGTCCAGCCTGGCGCGGCTGGCGACCGTGCATCTGAATGTCGCCGTCGACAAAGAAGCCTGCCCGCTCAATCTTGCCCCCACCACCAGCACGACGGCGGCGCTCGCACTTGGCGATGCACTGGCCGTGGCGCTGCTGGATGCACGCGGCTTTCGCGCCGAAGACTTTGCCCGCTCGCATCCGGGCGGCGCACTGGGCCGGCGCTTACTGACCCATGTGCGCGACGTGATGCGCAGCGGCGGCGAAATCCCTGCGGTGCTGGCGACCGTGTCGCTGTCGCAGGCGCTGGCTGAAATGACCCGCAAAGGCATGGCCATGACGGCTGTGGTGGACGAGTCGTTTCGCCCGATTGGCGTCTTCACCGATGGCGACTTGCGCCGTCTGATCGAACATGTGCAGGACTTCACGCGCCTGACGGTGGCCGACGTGATGCACTCGGATCCGCGCACGATCGGCCCCGACCAGCTGGCCGTCGATGCGGTGCAAGTGATGGAAGAACTGCGCATCAATCAGTTGCTGGTCGCCGATGCCGCCGGCATGCTCGTCGGTGCGCTGCACATCCATGACCTGACCCGCGCCAAGGTGATCTGATGACCGACCACCTGCAGGACGCCATCGCACGCGCCGCCCGGATCCGGCTGATGATTTTCGACGTCGATGGCGTACTGACCGACGGCAGCCTGCACTTCGGTGCCGACGGCGAACTGATCAAGACCTTCAATGTGCTCGATGGCCAGGGTATCCGGCTGCTGCAGCAATCCGGTGTCGCCACCGCGATCATCAGCGCGCGCCAGTCGCCGTTGGTACAGCGTCGTGCCAGCGACCTCGGCATCACGCATGTGTTCCAGGGCAGCCATGACAAGCGCGCGAGTTTCGAGCAACTGCTGGCGCAGACCGGCTTCATGGCCGAGCAGTGCGGCTTCGTTGGTGATGACGTCATCGACCTGCCTATCCTGTTGCGTGCCGGCTTTGCCGCCAGCGTGCCGAATGGCCATGACGAGGTGCGCCGGCGCGTGCATTTTGTCACCACCGCGCAAGGCGGTCGCGGTGCCGTGCGTGAACTGTGCGACCTGATCCTGAGCGCCCAGGGCAACTACGAGGCGGCGCTGGCACCGTACCTGGCATGAGCGCAGCGCGTTCTGCCAACAGCTTCCGGCTCGGGCTCCTGATCGCGCTGAGCGTGGCGCTGGTGCTCGGCAGTTTCTGGGTCCTCGAGGTGATGCGCAAAAGCGGCGGCACCGATGTGCAGAACGCGCCGCGCGTCGCGCCCGACTATTACGTGAAAAATTTTACCTTCGTCAAGATGGCGAAAAATCGTACCGCGCGCTACAACATTTCCGGTGAGGTGCTGACCCATTTGCCGATGGATGACTCGTACGAAATCACCAAGCCGGTGATCTACAACCTGTCGAACAACCGGCCGCCGATGGTGATGCGTTCCGAACGCGCGCTGGTCAACAGCGACAACAGCGAAGTACAGATGATTGATAACGTCGACGTCGACCGGCCCGCGTCCGGCACCACCCAGCGCTTTCATCTCAAGTCGGCCTATTTGCTGCTGCTGCCTGATGACGATGTGATGAAAACCGATACGCCCGTTGAAATGCTGATGGGTACCACCATACTGAACGGCACCGGCATGGTCGCCAACAACGCCACCCGTCAGCTCAACCTGGCCCATCGCGTGCACGGGGTGTTCGCGCCGGCCGTCGCACGATGAGTTACTGTGCCTGACCTTTTACGCTGCCTTTACCAGGAATTTTCATGAAACCGTTTTTTTTCGCTTTTCTGCTCATGTTCAACGCGGCCTTCGTGCCGGCGGTGCATGCCGAAAAAGCTGACTCCAACAAACCCACTGTCGTCGACGCCAATCAGATGGCCTACGACGACGTCAAGCAGGTCAATACCTTTACCGGTGACGTCGTGGTCGTGCGCGGCACGCTGCTCATGAAAGCCGCCCGCGTGGTCGTCGTGCAAGACCCGGCCGGTTACCAGTTCGCTACCTTGTATGCCGCTCCCGGCAGCCTGGCCAGCTTTCGACAGAAGCGCGACGGCGGCGAAAACCTGTGGATAGAAGGCGAAGCCGAACGCATCGAATACGACGGCAAGACCGAGCTGGTGAAGCTGTTTTCGAAAGCAAAAATGCGTCGTCTTAATGGCACCACGCCGACCGACGAAGTCGAAGGGGAATTCATTTCGTACGACAGCCGCACCGAATTTTTCTCGGTCAATAACACGCCCGCAGGACAAGACAGCGAGGCCGGCGGCGGACGCATCAAGGCGACGATCCAGCCACGCACACCCGGCGCGCCAAAATGATCACTGCCACCGCGACACCCGTTGATTCTTTCATTGATAGCAGCAGCAAGCTGATCGTCACCGGCCTGAAAAAAAGCTACGGCATCCGCCAGGTTGTCAGTGATGTCTCGCTTGATGTGGCCAGCGGCGAAGTGGTCGGCTTGCTCGGGCCGAACGGTGCCGGCAAGACGACATCGTTCTACATGATCGTCGGTCTGGTGCCATCGGATGCCGGTGAAATCCGTCTGGATGGCGTCGATATTTCGCGCCTGCCCATCCATCGACGCGCGGTGCTGGGCTTGTCTTATCTGCCGCAGGAAGCCTCGGTATTTCGCAAGCTGACCGTCGAGGAAAACATCCGCGCCGTGCTGGAACTGCAGCACGATGACCATGGCAAGGCGCTGACCAAGTCCGTCATCAATGAACGGCTCGACACCTTGCTGCAGGATCTGCAGATCGACAAGCTGCGCGAGAGCCAGGCCATGTCGCTGTCCGGTGGTGAACGCCGCCGCGTCGAAATTGCCCGCGCGCTGGCCAGCAATCCGCGCTTCGTGCTGCTTGATGAACCGTTCGCCGGCGTCGACCCGATTGCCGTGATCGAAATCCAGCGCATCGTGCGCTTCCTGAAGGAACGCGGTATCGGCGTGCTGATCACCGACCACAACGTGCGCGAGACGCTGGGCATTTGCGACCGCGCCTACATCATCAATCAGGGTGCGGTGCTGGCCAGCGGCAGACCGGATGCCATCATCGCCAATGAGTTAGTGCGCCAGGTTTATCTGGGCGAACACTTCCGGATGTAAGCGCAAACCACCATGAAACAATCCCTCCAGCTCCGCACCTCCCAGCATCTTGCGCTGACCCCGCAACTGCAGCAATCGATCCGCCTGTTGCAACTGTCGACGCTGGAACTGCATCAGGAGCTGGAGCAAATGCTGACCGATAATCCGCTGCTGGAACGGCTCGACGATCCGCTTGATCATTCGGTCCGGCTGCTGGCCGATGGCGCGCTCGGAGCCGAAGGCATCCGTCAGGAAGGGGCCAGCGAAGACGCCAACGCAGCGCCCTCCCCGTCCGAACCGGACGCCCCCGCACCGGACCAGAACGATGCCGGCGATGCCACGCCAAGCACCGATGCGGACTGGAGTTTCGATGATGTCGCGCGCACCTCGAAAGCGCCGGAAGACGACGATGCCCGGCCGCAGCTCGAAGCGCATGAATCCACGCTGCGCGAATTTCTGCTCGAGCAAATGCGCGTCACGGTGCGCAATCCGCGCGACCGCGCGCTGGTCGAATTGATGATCGATGCGCTCAATGACAATGGCTATCTCGACGATACGCTGGAGGCCATGCTCGAGCGCTTGCCCGCTGAACTCGAGGTCGAACCGGAAGAGCTGACCATCGCGCTCAAACTGCTGCAGAGCTTCGATCCGCCCGGCGTCGGTGCCCGTAATGCGGCCGAGTGCCTGGCGCTGCAGATCCGGCGTTTTCCCGGCATCGCGATGGTGACCCGGCGCATGGCGCTGACGATTGTCGAGGACTATCTGCCGCTGTTTGCACAGCGCGATTTCAGCAAGCTCAAGAAAGCCCTCGACTGCGATGACGAGGATCTGCGCGAAGCCCAGAGCGTGATCCGCCAGTGCAATCCGCACCCGGGTGCGATCTTCGGCGGCGGCACCTCGGACTACGTGGTGCCGGACGTGATCGTCAAGCGCACCAAGGCCGGCTGGCAGGTCATGCTCAACCATGACGTGATGCCAAGACTGCGGGTCAATGCGATGTACGCCAACATTCTCAAGCAAAGCAAAGGCGATGGATCACTGACGTCGCAGCTGCAGGAAGCCAAGTGGCTGATCAAGAATATGCGCCAGAGATTCGATACGATCTTGCGGGTAGCCCAGGCCATTGTTGAGCGTCAGAGGAACTTTTTTTCCCATGGCGCGGTCGCGATGCGGCCCCTTGTCTTGCGTGAAATTGCTGATACACTCGGCCTGCACGAGAGCACCATCTCCCGTGTGACAACTCAGAAATACATGCTGACCCCGCATGGCATGTTCGAGCTCAAGTACTTTTTTGGCAGCCATGTTGCCACCGAAACGGGCGGTGAAGCCTCATCGACGGCAATACGGGCACTCATCAAACAATTGATAGGAGCTGAAGACCCGAAGATTCCATTTTCTGACAGTAAGATCGCAGACATGCTGGGAGAACAGGGTATGGTAGTGGCAAGGCGTACGGTCGCAAAATATCGCGAAGCCCTGAAAATCCCTCCCGTCAACCTGCGCAAGGCCCTGTAGTTTCATTTGTCATGTTGTACTGTCGTTGTGTTCGAAGCATCCCATCCGTAGCGGGTATTACTCCGAACCTCCATCGGCATTATTCAAAGGAGCGCTGTATGAATCTCACAATCAGTGGACACCACCTCGAAGTGACCCCTGCCATTCGTGAATATGTGCAAAGCAAGCTTGAGCGTATCAAGCGCCATTTCGACCATGTCATTGATATTGCCGTCATCCTGACGGTAGAAAAACTCCCGGAAAAAGAAAAGCGGCAGCGAGCAGAAATCAACCTGCATCTGCGCGGCAAAGACTTGCACGCCGAGAGTATTGCGGAGGACCTCTATGCCGCAATTGATGCGCTGATCGACAAGCTCGATCGCCAGGTCATCAAGTACAAAACCAAATTGCAGGATCATCAGCACGACGCTATCAAACACATCCCTGACCCGGCTGTGGTTGCCGCTTCCTCCTGATCGAACCCGCTGCCGGGCAGACCGGCACATTCCATTTAGGGCGCATTGATTGCGCCCTTTTTAATTTCACGCAATTGACTTGTGCACAATCGAATCCGACCATGACCGCTCTCATCCAGACCCAGATCCGCAACGCCACAGGCCACATCATATTGGACCGTCCGAAGGCCCTCAATTCCTTATCGCTCGCGATGGTGCGCGACCTGACGCACATTCTGCTCGACTGGCGCGATAACGCTGTCGTGAAGACCGTGATCATCCGCGGCAGTACCGAAAAGGCGTTTTGCGCCGGTGGCGATATCCGCTTTTTTCATCAGGCCGGCGGCTCGACACCCCGGGGCGGCAGCGCAGCGCTGGATGATTTTTTTACCGAAGAGTATGCACTGAACCACCTGATCCATTTTTATCCGAAACCCTGGATCGCCGTGATGGATGGCATCGTCATGGGCGGTGGCATGGGGCTGGCGCAAAGTGGTCCGCAGAACCGCTTGCGGATCGTCACCGAGCGGACAAAAATGGCTATGCCCGAGGTCAATATCGGCTTGTTTCCGGATGTCGGTGGCAGCTATTTCCTGTCGCGCACACCCGGAGAACTGGGTACGTATCTGGGCGTGAGCGGCGAGATGATCGGTGCTGCCGATGCGCTCTACGCGGGACTGGCTGATGTGTTCCTGCCGGGTAGCGCGCTGGCCGGACTGGAGGACTTGCTCGATCAGTTTTCCGGTAGCGATGTGCGCGCCGCCATTCGTGCCTATGCCGCACCGTTCGCCAGCCTGTGCGATCCGGCCGGGAGCAAACTGGCGCAACAGCAGGCGAGCATCGACATGCATTTCCGGTTCGCGTCAGTCACGCAGATTGCTGACTCGCTGGCCGGCGACGACAGTGCCTTCGCTCAGGCGACACTGGCGACGATGCAGAAGCGCTCGCCGCTGATGATGGCCGTGACCTTGCGCCAATTGCGACTGGGTGCAGCGCAAGATCTTGCGGGCTGCCTGCGCATGGAACGCACGATGGTACGACACGCTTTTACACAGGGCGAGGTACTCGAGGGCATTCGTGCAGTGGTGATCGACAAGGACAACCAGCCGCGCTGGCAGCCGGCCGGTTTGGAAGACGTGACGCAGGAGATGGTCGATGGTTACTTCACGCCGGTCTGGCCGGACCATGCGCATCCGCTGCGACACCTGATCGATCAATAAATTTTTCGCTGCAATGGGCGACTCGACTCAGAGTTCGTCCATCCTGAAAATCCGCCGGTGTTCACGGATCGCATACCGGTCCGTCATGCCGGCGATGTAGTCGGCCACCTTGCGCACCTGGCTGGTCGCATCGCCTTCGCGGGACTCGTAGTCCGGCGACAGCAGCCCGGGTTCGGCCATGAAGGCGGTGAACAGATCGGTGACGATACGGCGTGCCTTGCTGGTCATCCGGTTGACCAGATAATGGCGATATAAGTTCTCGCGCAGGAATTGCTTGAGCAGCGTCGCCTGCGCCTGCATCGCCGGTGAAAAAGCGATCAATGGCGGCGCGTTGCGCACGTCGTCGACGCTTTCCAGACGGGCTTCCCGGATGCGCTCGCGGGACGTGTCGATCAGGTCGACGACCAGCGCATTGATCATCTGCCGTATAGTTTCGCTGATCGCGCGCCGGCCGCTGATGCCGGGATAGACGTGCTCGACTTCACGCCGGTGACGCGCATACAGATCGATCCCGTCGAGCTGCGTTTCGGTGATCAGGCCGGAGCGCAGGCCATCATCGATATCGTGGTTGTTGTAGGCAATTTCATCGGCCAAATTGGCCAGCTGCGCTTCCAGCGTCGGCTGCTTCTTGTCGAGGAAGCGCTGGCCGATCGCACCGAGCGTGCGGGCGTTCGCTGTCGAACAATGCTTGAGGATGCCCTCGCGCGTTTCGAACATCAGGTTCAGGCCGTCGAAGGCACCGTAACGTTCTTCCAGCACATCGACGACACGCAGGCTTTGCAGGTTGTGTTCGAAGCCGCCGTAGTCGGCCATGCAGGCATTGAGTGCATCCTGGCCGGCATGCCCGAACGGCGTATGGCCGAGGTCGTGTGCCAGCGAAATCGCTTCGATCAAGTCCTCATTGAGCTGCAGGTTGCGCGCCACCGAGCGGGCGATTTGCGCCACTTCGATGCTGTGCGTCAGACGCGTGCGGAACAGGTCGCCTTCGTGATTGACGAACACCTGCGTCTTGTATTCGAGCCGGCGAAAGGCGGCGCAGTGAATGATGCGGTCGCGGTCGCGCTGGAATTCCGAGCGCGAGGCCGGCGCCGGTTCGGCGAACTGGCGTCCGGGCGATGCGGCAGGGCGGGCCGCGTACGGCGCCAATTCATCATTCATTAAAACCTCGTTTTGTTGGTCAGCAAGCGCGCTGCACGCACGCATGCAGCGTATGCGCGAGCACCGTGTCGGGCACGGTGCGGATGATGGCACTGCCCGTTGGTTGCAGCAGGATGAACTTGATCGCCCCGCCCTCGTTCTTTTTGTCGACCTGCATCAGTTCCAGCCAGGTCGCCAGTCCGAGATCAGGCGCGATGACCGGCAAACCGGCAGCGCTCACGATGCGTGCCAGGCGGTCCCGCGCGGCAGTATCGATCAGTCCCAGACGGCACGACAGATCGGCCGCCATCACCATCCCGCAACCGACCGCCTCGCCATGCAACCAGGTGCCGTAACCGAGACCGGCTTCAATCGCATGGGCAAAGGTGTGGCCGAAATTGAGGATGGCGCGGATGCCGGATTCGCGCTCGTCCTGACGCACGATGTCGGCCTTGATTTCGCACGAACGCCGGATCACATGCGTCAGCGCGGCGGCATCCTTGGCCAGCAAGGCACCCATATTGGCTTCGATCCAGTCCAGGAAAACGGGGTCGATAATCGCGCCATGCTTGATCACTTCGGCCAGGCCTGCCGACAATTCGCGTGCCGGCAAGCTATCGAGCGTGGCGGTGTCTGCAATCACGGTTTGGGGCTGGTAAAACGCACCGATCATGTTCTTACCGAGCGGATGGTTGATGCCGGTCTTGCCACCGACCGACGAATCGACTTGCGACAGCAAGGTGGTCGGGATCTGGATCAGCGGCACGCCTCGCATGTAGCTCGCGGCCGCGAAGCCGGTCATGTCGCCGACCACGCCACCGCCGAGTGCAATCAGCGTTGTCTTGCGGTCGCACTTGTCGGCAAGCAAACCATCAAAAATCTTCATCAGGTTGGGCCAGGTTTTTTCTTCTTCGCCATCCGGCAGCACGACCGTGGTCACTTGCTTGCCGGCGGCGACAAGACTGTGCGTCAGACGTTCGAGGTACAAGGGTGCAACGACGGTATTGGTTACCACCGCGACCCGCTCGCCGTGCACATGCTGACGCAGCAACTCGACATCGTCGAGCAAGCCGGGGCCTATCGTAATCGGGTAGCTGCGGGTACCGAGATCGACCTGCAACCGGACCGGGACAGGACGTGCAGCGGCAAGTTCGCGTGTGACGGGGATCGGCGGTGCGGCGGGAATGACTATGGGCATGACTTGGGAATTCATCGGAGGCTCGATGCAACGGGCGGGTGCTAACCCGAGATGCATCAGTATGTTATTGACCAAAAATTGTACATTGGGACGGCCGGTGTCGATCACGATGTCCGCAATCTCGGCGTACATCGGTTCGCGCTGACGGGACAGGTCTTCGAGACGACGACGCGGATCGGGCCCCTGCAGCAAGGGCCGGTTCTTGTCGTGACCGGTGCGATGCAGGATGCTGCTGACACTGGCGCGCAGGTAAATGACCGTGCCCCGCTCTGCTAACAAGGCGCGACTGGCCGGATTGAGGATCGCACCGCCGCCGGTAGCGAGCACGATATCGTCGAGCGCCGTCAGGTCCTTGATGACCTCGGCTTCGCGCTGGCGAAACGACGCCTCGCCTTCGACCTCGAAAATCACGGGAATCGAGGCACCAGTGCGTGCCTCGATTTCGTGATCCGAATCAATGAACCGCTTGTTGAGTTTTCTGGCGAGGGCCCGGCCAACTGTCGTTTTGCCGGAGCCCATCAGGCCGATGAGGAAAATATTACCGTTCATGAAATTGAGTCTTACCTAAGCTTGCTTTTGTTAGCTATTTCGCCAAATTTGACTTGCATGCTAACTCAACACCTTTGAAAAATTCTCTAAAACATCGACTCGCCATGCAAATCCAAGGCAAAACCAACTCTTGCAGAACTTTCCATGCGACTTAAGCGGCTACACCATCAACAGATTGATCACTTTTGGCAGCGAAAATTTGAACCCTAGTCTCAGGCTCCCTAAAGGCTTTTGAAACTTCCCAAAGAAATGCTATGCGGAACAGTCACTCCTAATGGCGTTTTAATACTCAAATTTATTTGCCCGGAAATGGTCTTCGACCCGAGGACATCGCAACCTACAGGCGTGACGACCACCGAGTGTATTGAACCGCCAGAAGATCCGACCACCTCTGCTCCGTTGTACTCCACAGTTGAAGGAGAAACGCTAAGGGTCGCGTTCGTTCCAGTCCCAGATCCGACCGTTGTTCCTTCAGGCAAAGGATTGTTATTACTGTCGACAATTTCAATCTTCACCGTTTGAGGGGCGCAACTTACCGAAAAATCCCGAACGATCGTGGGTCCACTTGCAACAGGAGGCGTTCTTTTCGTTGGCGTCGCACTTTCATACACCCTTGCATAAGATTTGCTGACGACAAACGAAGTACTGCCTGACAGTAAGTCAGTGCTGCTACTGGATGTTGCCGTTACTGTAGAAACTCCAGAGGCAGGACGGGGAAGTTGGCTAAACCAGGTTACAAAACAAGTACCCTGCAAAGTCAGGCAGCGGGCACCACCAGTTCCGACGATGGCCCCTCCCGTTGAAGTGAAGACGACTTGCGTTCCGTCAGCGACTGCACCACCGAATTTGTCAGCCATTCGAATAAAAATCTTGTTTGGCTGGTTGTCAAAATCACCACCTTCGACGTATCTCTTCTCAACACTTAAAGAAAACGCTGTTTGTACAGGTTGTCCGGTAGTGACCGTCACCGTGTCTGATAATGTGCTGATCGTCGTACCAGCGACCGTTGCAATAACACGAACCGTCGTTGGATCAATCCCTGAGTTAAGGGCAACGGAGACAGTACCGTCTGATCCTGTCGTTGCACTGGAATCGACCAAGGTTACAGGTTGACTTGACGTCGTGCTGAAATTCACTACCTTATTAGCCAAGCCAACATTTTTGTTATCGACGACACTGAAAGTCACAATAGCCACTTCAGTCCGACCACTTCCTCCGGCACCTTTGATTACAATCGAGCTATCTGATGGCACTGCCTTGAGGAAATTAATCGCAGCTGGTGCTGCTGATGCAGCAGCTGAAACAGCGAACGCGACCTTTGCAGTTACTGCTGTCGTAGCAAGCTTCACGGATGCCTCCACTTCCAGGGCACCACTCCCAATTCCTGCAGACTGGATACCGACACTAGCCACCCCATTAACATCGGTCAATGCCGTACCACTTGCGGGGGCGAGCAAGGCGATATTCGAACTCAGCGTGAAAGTCACCAATTGGTTAGCTACTGCAACTCCAAGGTCATTTTTTACTGTTGCATAGGCGGTTAGCGGGCCATTTCCTAACGAATTACTCTCGACACCCGTATTTGTATCTTTCAAGGTGATTTGAATAGCGCCGTTGCCATTTTTCACTGAACTTCCACCTCCGCTTGTACCAGCGCCAACTCCCACAGTTCCTCCTGCAGAACCACCGCCCCCTCCACAAGCAACGAGTACGATCGAAAGTAAGCTCACTACCGCAACACGCGCAGCGTGACTGAATGATATTTTTCTCAATCTAATCATCATCTTTTATCCTGATTTTTTCGATTTTGTTATGTATCGAAGCCAAACTACGATCACCGCGTCGACAACCTGTCCGCCACGATTTTCGGCGTAATGAAGATCAGCAATTCCGTCTTGTCATTGGTCCGCCCCGTCGTCTTGAACAGGTTGCCGACAACAGGAATATCTCCAAAGAACGGAATCTTGGTAACGGAATCCAGTTCACGTTGTGTAAATATTCCACCCAGCACGACCGTACCGCCGTTCTCGACCTGCACGTTGGTTTTTACGTGCTTGGTGTTGATAGCGAACCCGCCCGGAGCCGGTGCACCACGGCTATCTTTGTTCACATCGACGGTCAGGATAATATTGCCATCCGGCGTGATTTGGGGAGTTACTTCGAGCTTTAAATTGGCTTTCTTGAACTCCACTGAGGTCGCGCCACTGCTGGTTGCTTTCTGATAAGGAATCTCTTCACCCTGTTCGATCAGCGCCTGTTGCTGATCGGCAGTCACGACCCGCGGGCTTGAAATCACCTTGCCACGGCCATCAGCTTCGAGTGCTGACAGCTCCAGATTCAAAAACCGGTTGGCAGCAGCAGAAAACAAGCTGACCGCGAGGCTGCCAGCATTCAGCCCATTGATGCCTGCCGCCGGCAAACTGACGAATTGCGAATTCGGGATGAAGCTGCCATCGGTGATGGTGGCCTGCCCGGTTTGCTCACCAACGCCGAGGTAATTGCCGGTCAACCCGACACGGTTATTGCCAGAGAGCTGATAACCACTGTCGCCGCCGCGTGCGGTGCGCAGATCAGTAAAGCCGAGCTTGGCACCGAGATTTTTGCTGAAGGTGTCGTCGGCTTCGACGATGCGCGCCTCGATCAGCACCTGGCGCGTCGCCACATCGGTGATCTGGATCAGCTTGCGGACTTCATCGAGCTTGGACGTGATGTCGGTCACGATCAGCTTGTTGGTGCGTGGATCGATCGCTGCGCTGCCGCGCTTGGACAGGATGCGATTCTTGCCATCGCCGGAACCACTATCCAGACCGAACACCATCTTGAACGCTTCGGCTTTCTGGTAATTGAGCTGGAAGGTTTCCGTCTTCAGTGGCTCGAGTTCGGCGATCTGCGCGCG
>AEPR01000252.1 GCA_000195205.2 Oxalobacteraceae bacterium IMCC9480
CCGTCCTTCGTTGCCGTTTGTATGCACAACCGCTGCTTTTGTCATTGTTGGTCCGACTGGGTTACCGGCGCTAAGTCAGGTGTGTGTAGTCGAATGTTCATCCGAGTTGTGACCACGCAAAGTATGCGCATCGGGCCACCAAAATTTGACCCCTGGCACCTTTGCACACTCATGCCGTACACGATGTCATGCCTCGGTGGTTACATCGGCGGCGCCGCTGCTCGCAGTTGGTTATTTCCAAGATCGCCATCAGGCTGGACGGCTGTCGGCGCGGTATATGGTTACGATTCAATATGGTGATTTGCAGCATGTCGTCTTTTATTGTGATGTGGTCTTGAGTTCATGGTGACGATTGTTCTATTGATTACTTTTATGCAACAGCGATTATGGCGAAAATTATCCTGATACGGTTCAGAGCATGAATTTATTTCTGTCAAATACACCAAATTTTTTGCTCTACTGTCAATCAGTCGTCTTTCGAAACTTTGCAATGCCGTGTTCTGGTGCTTGCACTTCCGGGCAGACCCTTTCGCCAAGGGCGACGATATTTCAGTGCTTGATGCGATACATTATTTTTGCGGCAACAGCGGTGGGCTGTGCGATAGCGCTGAGCATGCCTGCCGAACTGGTCTGCTCGGCACTGTAGATGGCCATTCAGTGGCGCCGTCCGTCACTGGTATTGATGGTGCACAGCGATCATGGCAATCAATTCGCCAGCAAGCAATACCAGGGGCTCCGGATCGAGCAGGGCTTCCTCTGTAGCATGAGCCGTCGCGCAAATTGTTGTGGGGTAACCTTGCTCGTTCTTCGCGCCGGAGTGCAACGCGGCTACAAAAAACTGTCGTTATTTCTGCATGGGCGCGCCAACCGAAGTGTCAGGATGCTGATCTATCGGTTGATGGGTATCGAAGTTCGCCAAATGACGACTACCCTGACAGAATCGATCCTGTTGATCATCGCCCCCTGCTGGAGACTGCTTGTGAAGAAACGTCATTTTCTTGCCGCTGCCGGACTCGGCCTTGCCAGTGCGCGCGGGTTCGCCGCACCGGCAAATACCGTGCAGGTGCCCGCCGGCCCTACCTTGCTGACGGTGACCGGGCTGATCGGGCCCGGCAACCGGGGACCGCTCGACCCGGCGCTGGACCAGTTGATGAAAAAGCAGGGTCTGGCCTTCACTCGCGCCTATACGTTCGACTACGCCGCATTGCGCGCCTTGCCGGCGATGACGATCAGTCCCACGCTGGAATACGACGGTAAAGTCCACGCGCTGGGCGGGCCGTTACTGTCCGACGTACTCAAGGCGGCCGGTGCCACGACAGGCCGCCAGGGCAAAGTGTTGTTGCGGGCAATCGACGGATATGTGGTGGCGGTTCCTATCGTCGACATGCAGAAATACCGCTTCATCGTGGCGACCATGCTGGATGGGAAATCGATGCCGCTGGGCGGGCTGGGTCCGCTCTGGGCGGTCTATGATGCTGACCGGTTTCCGGACATGGCGGCAAGGCCAGTGACCGAGCGGTTCACTTTGTGCCCGTGGGCCCTGTATCACATTGAGGTGCAGAGTTGATGGCAACCCGGACCGGCACGATCCGCCTCGCGCCCGACGCGCCACATACCGTCACGGCAAAGCGCGCAAGCGATTCAACTGCCGAAGCGGCGCCGGCGACCGCGATCGCTACGCAGTTCCCGAGACAGGCAACACGTAACGCCTGAAGCACGTCGGGTTGTCAATCAGTTTGCCGTTACGCAGAATCTCCGTATCGCTGTCGATGCGCTTGATGACGTAAAGGCCCACTCCCGTATCTTCGTCGCGCAGTCGCCGCTCGACGCGATACGGCTCGCCACCGAGCTGGATATCAACGACGAGCGCGCCGCGCAGATAAGTAAATACATGGTCCATCGGGATCGTTCCTCATGAATGCGTTTATTCGGAAAGCCAGCTGTCGCAATCTTACTTTACATAGCGCGGCGCTTTGACAGGCTCGGGTAATTGGAATACATTGTGTACTCGGCGCCGATTTAAGTTTCAACTTGCGGGCGCATTATAAATTCAGCTAAAGCGGCCTTCATTAGACCCGTTCTAGCTGTCATCGCTGAACGGGTTTTTTGTTGTCTGCTGTCTATGCAGCACCATGGATTCAGATTCGGCAAGCGCATGCGTTAAGCTTGCACAGCACCACATTGTTATACCGGACAGGTCCACCACGCGCGAGCGAAACGGGCCGGGGAGAGTTACCCGAATTGCGGTCCCCGCCATCCTGGCAAATCCGCTAAACAGGAGAATGACCATGCACGTCCTCGCACGCCAACCGGCGCTGGCCTACGCCAACCCACCAGCACGTTTTATAACGACTCACCATGCCGTGACTGCCTTGCGCGGCGCAGCTACTATGCAGCCCGATGTGCATGTCGCCAGCATCGATCACCGGCAGTGCGCCGCGCTCAGTACCCGCTTCGACCATGGCTGGCTGAACGAGACGGCGGTCAGTGACACGACTGCCGGTTTTTCGACTGGTCGCATCATTTTCTCCAGCTAGGGGGCACCATGACATCCGACATGAAATCCTTCCTCAAGCCCAATCCGGTGGCCCCTTCCATCGGCAGATTGATGCGCAATCTGCCGCCCGATATCGATGCAGCGGCCATGGCGCAGTGCATCTGCCGCATCTGGGACAGCCTGTTGATCCACTTCTCTGATCCGGTGCAGGTGACGATGGACGACGATGCACGCATCATCACGTTCATGGGCGCGATCCGCTATGTCGACTCGCTTGACGACACCACGATTCGTGTTGCCGTGCTGATGGAAGATGGCGTCAATTTCAACCCAGTCACCAATGTGGGTATCGATTTGCCGGTTCGGCTCACGGGCGCCTGGCTGGAGGACTTTCTTGCACCGTGGTGGGCGTCGTTGCCGGGATGCCTGGACGACGGTACCAATCGTGCCGCCGTGATGCGGGAGTTGCAGCGCACGGTAGCGCAGGCGACCCACTGGCGGAGACTGCGTCATGCGTTGCGCGACACGCTCCGACTGGACACCACGCTGCTGGTCTGGATGCGCCCGGGTCGTCACCGGTTGCTGCGGTTCGTCATCACGGACCTCGCCTACAACAGGGCGGTTAGCCAACGCCATCGCTACGAACAGATCATGCGCGAATGCCCGAAGGTGCTGTGGCTTTACAACCTGATGGACGAGCTGCAGGTCGCGCTGCCGCCCGGCGATGTGGTCGCCGCATTGCGCAGTACCTTGCTCGCCGAGCATCGCCTGAAGCCCGCGGCATGGCGCTACCTGCTGCGCTGCGATCACCGGCACTTCCTGCACCTGATCGATTACATCGGGCCGGACGGCAGCACCACGACGCGCTGGCGAGAGCTTGGGCACTGGCTGCGCTGGGTCGTCGCGCTGGACCGCCGCACGCCGGTGCCGCCAGAGCTCACGCGCCTATTTGCGCATGACGCCTATGCCGGCATGAACAAGTACGGGCGCATTGCTTTCCGTACCGCGGAGGTCCAGCCTGGCACCATGCGTGCCATCCTCGACGAAGCGCAACGCCGGCAGGTAGCCGGCACCCTCGATGCCTTCATTCTGGAGGACCTCGTCGCGGTGATCACCTGGCTGCAAACGGTGCAGCCAACGCTGGACGCCAACCAGATCCGGCGTGGCTGGAAATACCTGGCACGGTCAGCCGACGGCTGGCAGGCAGACATGGCTGGCCGCGCCAGCCTGGCTACGGTGGCCTGGTCCAGCCTGCTGTCGCCGATGACGCACGGGAGCTGGTGTGTGCTGCCGATCACCGATGCGTGGGCGCTGCACGAAGAAGCACTGGCGATGCGCCATTGCGCTGATGGCTACCTGGCGCAATGCCTGGACGGGAGCTGGCGCCTGTTCTCCGTGCGTACGCTGGCCGGCAAGCGCATGGCGACCCTCGGTATCGAGCTCAACGGTCTGAGCTGGAGGATCGGTGACCTGCGCAGATTTGCCAATGGGAGTGTGTCGCCGGCGCTGCGCGCACTGGCGCAGGACATCACCAGTCGCTATGGCGTCCTGTGGTCGCTGATCGAAGGGGAGACGATCGACAGGACGACGGTAGTCGTTCCAGCGACGGATCGCCCGGTGACAGCACGGGGCGACGATCCGAATCCGGAAGAAAGCGATGACGGAGAGGATGTCGACACCAGCGAAGGCGATGAGGACGAGAGTGCGTGTGATGTGGAAGAGTCCGGCTGCCCGATCTGCTCAACGGCGCACGACGATCAGCCGTGTAGCCACGCGGTCCTGCTCTATGACCGCACGTTTTCTGACGTAGGTGGCGGTGCCTTGTACGAGGCATTCGAGACCATCGTCACCGACGTCGAGACAGAAATCCGGCATGCCTGTGAATTCGGAAGCTGGCGCATCGAGGTCGATGACGCCGTCGCTTCTCTGCCGATGCAAATCGGTCCATGGTCTGACCCCGAGTCGTTCGACACGGCCTTCTGGGACCTGATTGGCGAGCACCGCCGTGCCTTGCGTGAAATGATCCTCGATCGGTTGTCCGACGGTTGCCCGCTGGTGACACGGACATCGTGGTACTTCGACCAGGGCGGTCCCGGCATGTCATCGGCGTATTACAGCTACTGGGCCGACGAACCTGACGCGGTCGCTCTCTGGCTTGCGCAAGAATTCAAACCCCGGATGGACTCGGTTTGCGTCACTCCGTCAGCAGTCGACACGACACTCCAGACTTCGCGCTCGCCAGACGCCTCGGTCGATCACGTCCGGTCCGTGGTCGTCTATCACCAGGACCGCTTCCACATGACCAGCGACTGGATTGACGAAATCACGATCAGTCGCACCAGGCGCAAGCGTTTTACGGTGCGCGCCAGAAAACATGTCGAGTCGTTCGATGGTAAGGCCGGGCGACGCTGGCTCACGCTCGACAAGGAGTCCTGCCTGCACACAGCGCGGCAGTTGCGTGGAAGCCTGGAGCAGGCAGCGCAGTTGCTCGATGTCGAACTGGATTGGGAGCGCGTCGTGTCGGGGATCGCGCAACTGGACTGGCTGATGGCCGCAGTGTTCGCTAAGGACAACGAGCTTCCGTTACCGCAACTACCGTGTACCGGCCTGCGAATCGCTCAGCACATTCGCACGATGCTTGGAGGGCGGCGTCTGTCACGCCTCACGGTTGGTGTCGAGTGGGGCGACGACATACACACTCTGCCGCTACGCATGTATGACTGGATTGGCATCCTGTCGGGACATACCTACTGTGCTGATTCTTCTTACTGGTACGAAGGCAAGCGTTTTACCAGCGACTGGCATTTCGATAGCAATTCCGAGGATGCGCTGACCGTTGGTTACGACGATGGGGGTGTCGGATATCAGGGCGCGCTGTCCGGTGCAACGATCGCCGGACCTGTCTGGTGCGGTTACGACATCGCCCGGTTGCTGGCCGAAGCGTATCTGGACCGGGACTGCAACCTTCCAGGAGGGATGGTTGAAATGCAGATGAATTTCATCGGCAAGACCGCATGATGCCGGACAGGGGGATCCGGGGTGCGGCTTCGATCGGGCAGGGTAGACGGCGGTACGGTGTGTTGCCGTGGGCGCGGTGGCACATTCCGCACGATTCGATGGGGATACCGGAGGAAATCCGTTCGCCATTTTTCTGGAAGATAGCTACTCTCCTTTCCCTTGATAAGTTCTCCCATTTGCGGTGAAAGATTGATGCGCCTGGCCATGACGATTCTTTTTGAAAAGCGTGTCCATACGATCACCATCACCGCAATATTATTCCGGAAAAACGCGGCTATTGACCGGCCTTGATCGAACTGCACGGGATTGTCGCTGAGGTCCGCTCCTTAACATCTTGCATCACGGCTTACGGCTTCCTTGTCTTCGCAGCTGTACCAGGTCACGTTGTTGGAGCCATGCCGCAGCGACGGTCCTACCGCACCTTCATTTGAACTGGAATGCTGATCATGAAAACCTCCTCCCTGCTCGTCGCTACCCTGTTTTCAGTCCTCGGTACATCCGCCTTTGCTCAAAGCCCGGTCGTGGCACAAGTCAAGCAAGACAATGCCGCCATCCGCCAGGAAACCCGTGAGATCCGTGCCGACAACCATGCGATCCGCCAGGACACTGTGACTGTTCTGCATCAGAAGCAGGACGTGCGGCAGGATCGGCAGGCGCTGCAGGTTGACCGGCATGCCCGCAACGTCGACCAGCATCGCGAAAACGTTGCCTTGTCGCGCGGCGACCTGGCCGGCGCACAGCGCGCCAATAGCGCCCGCCTGCAGGACCAGCACGCCATCAACAGCCAAAAAAGAGACCTGCACCAGGATCGTCGTGCCTTGTCCCACGCCCGCCATGTCCGTCATGATGCGGTGGTGGCGCGCAATGAGGACCGGCACTAGCGCCATGTCGACGTGATCAACCGAAACGTCGCTGCCAGTCATCTCCGATAGTCGCGATGCGGTCCCGGTAGCGTCACGGGGACCCTATCGACGTGATTGACCTGCAGTCCGGGATATGATGTGGCCTACGGAAAGCATCTTCATCCATTGAAATCACTTCTGAAAGCTGTCAATGAACGTCTCTAAATTGTCTTTAGTAGTGCTTGCCTGTGCTGCTCTGTTGGCCGGTGAGGCCAGTGCGAAGGGTTGTCTTGCCGGCGCGGCGGTCGGTGGCGTAGCGGGTCACGTCGCTGGCAAGCACGCGGTCCTCGGTGCTGGTGTCGGCTGTGTCGTTGGTCGCCACCAGGCGAACAAGAAGGACCGCGCGGCAGCGGCGAGCCAGGCGGCGGCCCCGGCACCGGCAACGCCGTCCAAATAACGTTTCCCGGTAAACACCGGGCGGCACTCTCCATCCCGCTGCCGTCAAGCGGGTAAGCCCGTCGAAAAACGGGCTTTTTTTAGTGGCAATTCATGTCGGTTCGACCTAGTCTGCTTCCAACGGGCCTGGCGATCCCCGGGAAAGTGACTTCCGCCACGTCGCAGACGTTACCTGCACTTTTCGAGATGGTTGACGCGCTCTGCCTTAAGGGTTTGGTCAGTCGACGCACGGCGCCATCATGTGGATCTGTCAGCGCCCGAAAATAGCGCGCAGTGATCGCATCCTCCCCTGAATGCATTTTTCCCACTGGTCTGCCGCAAGACGTAGAAGGGCGGCGTTGCGTCTGTCAAGCCACGAATGAGTCATCGCGCAAATGCGAACTTCTTGAGCTACTCCCTTATAAACTTGGCAGATCAATGCCGGAAGCAACTATCGCAGCGTCGCTGGCGTTCAACGATGACGACGAATGTCTCAATGCGAGACGGAGACGGAATTGCAGGACCAACCAACGACCATAAAAGCTCTGGAGGCATTTATGCATACGATCAATCTGGCACAGGCCGCGACGTTTCTCCATATGCATCCAGAGGAAGTACGCCGGCGTGCCAAGCGGGGCTTGTTACCGGGTGCCAAGCCCGGCAAGTCTTGGATTTTTATCGATGACGACCTTGCCGACTACGTACGCGGGCACTATGCTTTTGAGCGGCAAGCACTGCAAGTGACACCGAGAAAGGACCAATCATGTCACTCTATAAACGCAAAAATACGTGGTGGATCGATTTCGCCACACCATCAGGAGAGCGGATTAGACGTTCTGCTGAAACAGAAAATAAAGCCGAAGCGAGAGAATTGCACGACCGCTTTAAAACAGAAAGCTGGCGTGTCCAAAAGCTCGGAGAGCGGCCCAAGTACACCTGGGACGATGCAGGACTCCAATGGCTTAATGAAACCGGACACAAACGTACCCATCAGGATGACGTAAAGAAACTCGCATGGTTGCAACAGTTTTTACGGGGCCGCATGCTCGTCGACATTACCCGTGATGAAATTATTGCAATCGGTGAGTGCAAGCGCGCCGAAGCGAGTGCGCCTACCGCGAACCGGTATCTGGCGCTGATCCGGTCTGTTTTACGCAAGGCGACGCTCGAGTGGGAATGGATCGATAAGGCACCGCAGGTGAAGTTGTACAAGGAAGCGAAGCGCCGGGTGCGGTGGATTACGCCGGACCAGGCCAAGCGATTGCTTGCCGAGTTGCCTGCGCATCAGCGGGATCTGGCGGTGTTTGCCCTGGCGACAGGACTGCGTCAATCGAACGTCATCCATCTCGGCTGGGATCAAGTGGACTTGCCACGCAAGACCGCGTGGATTCCGGGCGACAAGGCGAAGGGCAAGGAAGACATCCACGTGTCGCTCAGCGAGCTGTCGATGGAGGTGTTGCAGGCGCAGTTGGGCAAGCACCCGCAGTCGGTATTTACTTATGGCGGCAAGCCGATCGGTCAGGTCAATACCAAAGCGTGGAGAAGTGCCTTGCAACGCGTCGGGATCGAGAATTTTCGTTGGCATGATCTGCGCCACACCTGGGCCAGCTGGCTGGTCCAGAACGGCACGCCGTTGTATGACTTGCAGGAAATGGGAGGGTGGAAGTCTGCCGAGATGGTGCGGCGGTATGCCCACCTTGCTCCTGCTCAGATGGCCCGGCTGCAGCCGTCGTTGGTGCGCTACTTCACGACACAAATACGGCACAAGGGGAGGGGAAGCACAAATAGAAAAAGGGTTACGTTTTCACGTAACCCTTTGACTTTACTACTATGTTCTGGCTCCCCGCCCTGGACTCGAACCAG
>AEPR01000251.1 GCA_000195205.2 Oxalobacteraceae bacterium IMCC9480
GCAATAAGCGCAGGGCATTGCACCGAATGGACTGCCGCATCAAATTGCGATACGCGCGAACGCCTCAACCGCTACTATGGCGACCTTCAATCAACGAAAGCATGCACCATGAAAAAAACCGGAATGGCGAAGACCGATGCCAAGAAGCTGATGGGCAAGACTGCCGCCCCCGGCCTGAGCGGATTCGAGAACGTCGAAGTGGCCACGATAGACCGGCGCGAACAGCGCAAGCGCGACCAGGCGCTGGGCCTAGTGCCGTTCGCGGTCAAGCTCAATAGTGATCTGGTGCTGCAATTGCAGGCACTGGCCAAGGAGCGCGGGGTTGATTTGAACGTGCTGGTGGCCGATGTGCTGGCCAAGGGTCTTGTTGCTTAATTCCCGGCGCGGCGCGAGCAGGAGGCAAGCATGACAATGGCGACAATGTGGTCTGAAATCCTGGTGACCGTGCGGCAGGAATTTTCGGATGTGTCCGATGCCACCGAAGTGACCCGCATTTGTGTGCGGTTGCTCGTGGCGACCGTGCTGGGTGGCGTGCTCGGCTACGAACGCGAATCAGCGGGGTCGCCGGCCGGGTTTCGTACCCACATGCTGGTGGCGCTAGGCGCGGCATTGTTCGTGCTGGTGCCGCTGCAGGCCGGTACGACGCAAGCAGACATGTCGCGGGTCTTGCAGGGAGTCATTGCCGGCATCGGTTTTCTCGGTGCTGGCGCCATCATCAAGCACGACGATAGCAACGCCATCCGCGGACTGACCACCGCGGCCAGCATCTGGCTAACCGCCGCCATCGGCATCGCCGCCGGGATGGGACGCGAGTCGACTGCGGTGATAGGCACCGTGTTTGCGCTGTTTATTTTGCTGGTACTGCGGCTGGTGAAGAAGTAGTTAGGGCTGGAATTGACTGGCGTTTCCGGTGTGCTCGCGTGGGCACAACAAGCCGTGCCCAC
>AEPR01000250.1 GCA_000195205.2 Oxalobacteraceae bacterium IMCC9480
CGTGGGCACGAACGGCTGTGCCCACCCTACGGGTGGTTCGGTTGTGCGCTTCTGGCTGGGCTTACTGCCGCGCCATGATACTGAGCGCTACTGCTTCGGCGACCTTGATGCCATCGACTGCTGCGGACAGGATGCCGCCGGCATAACCTGCGCCTTCGCCGGCCGGAAACAAACCGATCGTGTTGGTGCTCTGGCAATCATGGTCATTGCGCTTGATGCGGATCGGGGACGAGGTGCGGGTCTCGACGCCGGTCAGCACCGCATCCTGCATCGCGAAGCCGTGAATCTGCTTGTCGAACTCGGGCAGAGCTTCGCGGATCGCATCGATC
Source organism: Oxalobacteraceae bacterium IMCC9480 (assembly GCA_000195205.2). Classification (GTDB taxonomy): domain Bacteria; phylum Pseudomonadota; class Gammaproteobacteria; order Burkholderiales; family Burkholderiaceae_D; genus Actimicrobium. The sequence continues at coordinate 330 of AEPR01000250.1, forward strand.
GCATAACGGGGCAACGCGGTATTGAGGTCGCCCAACTGCACGCCCGGCGTGTAGGACGGTGTCACCGTACCGAGTGCCACCGAGGGACGGTCGGCAATGAAGTCGCCAACCAGCTGGCCAGGCGCGCTGTAATTGCGACCACCCAGCTCGTAAGCTTGCGATTCCCAGTGCCGCTGGAATTCCAGTCCGGCCAATGGTCCGCCCGGATAATCGGCCGGCGTAATGCCGACCACGATGCCGCTGTTGGCGTTGCGCTCGTTACGCGAATACTGGCTCATGCCGTTGGTGACGACCCGGCCCGGCTCGGACGCCGCCGCGACCACCGTGCCACCCGGGCACATGCAAAAGCTGTACACCGAGCGCCCGTTGCTGGCGTGATGCACCAGCTTGTAATCGGCCGCGCCCAGCACCGGATGGCCGGCATTCGGGCCGAGCCGGCTGCGGTCGATTACCGATTGCGGATGCTCGATCCGGAAGCCCACCGAAAATGCCTTGGCTTCAATGTAGACGCCGCAGCGATCCAGCATTTCGAAGGTGTCGCGGGCGCTGTGGCCGATGGCCAGCACGACGTGGTCACTGAGCAGCGTGGTGCCGTCGGACAGTGTCAGACCGCGCATCTGGCCATTTTCGATGAGCAAGTCGTCGACCCGGCTCTCGAAACGGAATTCTCCGCCCAGGCCTTCGATCGTGGCGCGCATTTCTTCGACCATTTTGACCAGCCGGAAAGTGCCGATGTGGGGCTTGCTGACGAAGACGATCTCCGGCGGCGCGCCGGCCTTGACGAATTCCATCAGGACTTTGCGACCGAAATGTTTTGAATCCTTGATCTGGCTGTACAGCTTGCCATCCGAAAAAGTCCCGGCACCGCCTTCACCAAATTGCACGTTCGATTCCGGATGCAGTTCGCGCTTGCGCCACAGGGCGAAGGTGTCTTTGGTGCGCTCGCGCACCGACTTGCCGCGCTCGAGAATGATCGGCTTGAAGCCCATCTGCGCCAGGATCAAGCCGGCGAACAAACCGCACGGACCGGTGCCGATGACCAGCGGGCGCGAGCGCAGATTGGCCGGTGCGGTGGCCACGAAATGGTAGCTGGTGTCGGGCGCCGGCATCACGAGCCGGTTGCCGCCGACGCGCTGCAGCACGGCTTCTTCTTCGCAGACTTCCACATCCAGCGAATAAATCATCAGGATGGCGTTTTTCTTGCGCGCGTCGTAGCTGCGTTTGAAGACGCTGATACGGATCAACTCTGAGGCCGCAATACCCAGTCGCGCCAGCACGGCATCCTGCAGGGCGGTCTCGGGATGGTCGAGCGGGAGTTGGATTTCGTTCAGTCGCAGCATGGGGCAGGGTCTTCGTAGGTGTTCGCCAGGACGGCGTACGGGAGTTCGGGGCCGTATTTTACCGCAGGTGACGCTCCATTTGCGGGCCGGCGCGAATGCCGTGATGGAACCGACAGGGGAATTCTGACGACCCATGCGTCTGTCCATTCCACTGACTGACCACTACATGAAATTCCCATTTTGCGGGCTTCCTCCAGCCCGGCTTAGCACCCGTCGGACTTGCTGCTGGCCATCGCGAGAGGTACCTGACGATTCACCCGTGCAGGCGATGGTGCCATCCGACGTTGACCTTGTTGTGCGCCGGCATCCGCTTCAGGTGCAACTGACACAGCAGGCAGGCACCTCCGCTTCCGCCAGCGCGACAAACATCGCGCCTGACCATCCGGATCAACCTGCTAACGTGCCCCTGGAAGCGTTACTTGCCTCCTATTCGACCCCGTATCCTTTTCAGTCGTACGTCAAGCGCGAAAGACGAGGCGATGTCGAGCAAGTTTTACAGAGCAAGCAGCTACAAGAAGGTATCGACTTTGCCTTCTTGAACGATGAAAAATTGGAAAAGGTTTTTTTAGTGCAGGTTCGTGAAGCGAGCATGCTCGACGGGTGCGCTCTGGCGACCATTTGCCATCCCTCGGAAGCCTACGATGACTGCGTGACAAAACTGAAAATGGATGCGGCTAGTCATTGTGCGAAACCGCCTCCATTTGCCGATCGCACGATTCCGGAATTGGCCGACAATGCGACGCCTGAAACTGTTTTGGAGACACTTCTTGCGCATACGTCAAAGGGCATCGTGATTGGTGAAGTGCACCACCACATCAATAGCAAACGTTTGCTGATTGACAATATGGAGAGGATGGCCCGGCTCGGCGTGGAGACACTGTTCCTCGAGCATCTTTTTTTTGACGTCGACAAAAAAGACCTCGATTCCTACATGCAGTCTCCTCCCGGCAGCGCCATGCCCGACGCATTGAAGTCCAGGCTGGCCGGGCTGGATCGACAACAGTTGTGGGCGACCGTTGCCGACGAGGCACTGAAAGCGCGGTATTGCCTGAGCAGGGTGGTCGAGGCAGCCAAACTGGCAGGTCTTCAGATTGTTCCGATTGACTGCGCGGCGAGCTATAACGTCTATCGCAGTGGCTTGGTTGCCAGTCCCC
>AEPR01000249.1 GCA_000195205.2 Oxalobacteraceae bacterium IMCC9480
GGCATCGCTGAAAGTATCGAGATTCCTCGCGCGTTCGTTGTGCACGATGCACGACACAGCATTATTCGATCCCGCGCCGTTTTGTAATCTCGGTGGCCAGTTGTTTGATTTAGATGGTCAAAAGGATTTTGGTGCTCAATATCAGGTAATGGCTCAATCCTTGCGGCGGATTTTCGGAAAATCTGAAGAGCTGGAGCGTGAATTACGTTACCGCTACGCCATCTCGTCGAGGCAGAGTGTGCGGCTTTTATGGCGTTATAACCAGTTTCGTGCGGTAGACATCACTGAGACTGGCGAATGGAACGCAGTTAGGTCCTGGTTGTTGCGCTGGATGCCGGGTAAGCATGGCCTGTCAGTGCCTCGGGAGCAGTTTTAATAAGGATTGTTTAACAATATCGACTGCATAGATAGTCGAGCTGCGGCGCACAGACAGCTGGACTAATAAATATGGATTACTTTTTTGATCGTGGAATCATGCAGAATTTTTTATACAGGATAACCAACATCAATGTAGTAGGCGCATTTATTGTTGCGCTCATGGCATTGTTAATCGGTGCTGCAATGCCTATCTATGTCGGTCTGATGGGCAGTAAAGTTACTAATCTTTTAATACCACCAATACTTTTACTGTTCGTTATATTTCTCGCCTTTGATCGAAAATTGATCATTCTCGCGATTATCCTTTTTCGTTCGGTCGGTGATGTTTTACTTAATTCAACTAAAACTTCTATCGGAGGCATGTCGATCGGTATCGGTGCACTTATCAATATTGTGGTACTGATGATTGCCCTTTTACTGGTTCTTGAAAAACCAAAACTATTTCCGAAAAAATTAGCGTTATTTTGGTTGCCATTCATGGCCATTGCATTGTTCGGTGTCGTTCAGTCGCCGGAGAAAGTCGATGCGATCCGTACCTACCTGACGCTGATATCTTACTTTGCGATATTTATCATTGCCGTGTATCTGGTCAGGACTCCGGCTGATTTCAATAAATCTATCCGTCTGGTTGTCTGGTCTTCTGTGATTCCTGTCATTTACGGCATCGTCGATGCCGTCCTACACATGCGGGGCGGCTCATTCAGGTTGCAAGGTACTTTTTCCCACCCGAATATTTTTGCATTTTATCTGGTATTGGTTATTTCATTATCTCTATATCTGATAAAAACCAAAATTGCACCCTTGAAAAACTTTGGTCGATTTTGTGTGTCATTTAATATGCTTGTGATGCTGGTGCAATTGCTGCTGACTCAAACCAGAAGCGCGTGGGTTGCTTGTTTTTTAATTTTTCTTTTTTACGCAATTATCTTCGAGCGAAAATATCTCATTTATTTGTCGTTATTGCCGGTCGTTGTCCTCTTAATCCCTTCAGTTCGAGACAGGCTGGCGAATCTCGATAGTAGCAACGAGGTTTATCAATATGCCGAGCTGAACTCATTTTCATGGCGTGTTTCGCTGTGGGAATCAGCGCTTAGATGGATGGAAGCAGCCAAGTATATTGCCGGGTATGGGTTAGATGCTTTTCCATTTCATTCCCGCACATTTTTCTTAAAAGCAGGAGCTATAAATTGGGGTGCACATAATGTCTACATACAGCTTATTTTTGAAACAGGGCTTATAGGATTATTATCATTCCTCGCTTTGTTTGTTAATGTTGCTAGGCATCTAAGGGGACTCTTTAAAATAGAACCTTTAGGATTTTTTATTTTGCTGTCGTTGATTTCTGAATATTTGGTGGTGTCAGCTTCTGATAATACGCTAGCTTATCTTGTATTCAATTGGTATTTCTGGTTTGCAATAGGTGCTGGTTGTTCTCTTGTCAGTCTTCAATTTAAATTAACAGAAGAATCTACAGGTAATACTTATTGAAATACATTTTATTTTTTTCGGGATTTTTTTAATCGGGTAATAAAGATAAGTTTTTTATGGCACTGCAAAGTAATAATAGATATTTTAGATGCGCCGCCCGAGTGAGTCGAGAAATTGCGCTAGCGAAATTATAGAATATTTGTATATTTTATATTTTATATTTTATATTTGTATAAATCATCCGTTGCTCACGCATTCGCATTTAGGGAATGATGTAAAGATTATAACGAATTTGAATAGGCTGCTACTTATCCCCGGGTTTTATAGTCATTATATTCATAAGGCAGTTAAAAAATTTGGTATCGGTGATGGATGAGAATTGCCAGCTAATTTAAATATAATACTGGGTAAATTTGGGTGAAGTTTTGAAATAAAAGAATGCATAATTAAAACATTATACTTAATAAAATTAATGAAAATTACATATTTAATTAACCAGTATCCTAAGGTCAGCCATAGTTTTATCCGCCGCGAAATATTGGCGCTTGAGAGGCAAAGCTTTGAGGTACAACGCATAGCCGTTCGGGGTTGGGATGGAGAACTTGCTGACAACGAGGATCAGAAGGAGCGAGTACAAACCCGATACATTCTCCAGGCTGGATTCGTGACGCTGCTACTCGCAACATTGAAATGTTTTTTCGCTGCACCTAATCAGTTTTTTCAAGCACTTCGGTTGGCAATCAAAATCGGCCTGCGCGCTGAACGACCATTACCCATTCATTTGATTTATTTGGCTGAGGCTTGTTGCATCGTGCCGTGGATGCGCAAGGCAGGATCAAAACATATACATGCGCACTTCGGAACGAACTCCGCTGAAGTGGCGATGTTCGCCTCGATGTTGAGCGGTATTCCCTACAGCATTACTATTCATGGACCGGATGAATTTGATAAACCCGAATTTCTATGGCTAAACGAAAAGATAAAGCGATCAGCTTTTGTCGCGGCCGTTAGCTCATTCGGCCGCAGTCAGCTTTATCGCTGGGCGAGTTACTCAGATTGGCCGAAAGTGGTAGTCGTTCATTGCGGTCTTGAGTCTGCATTTCATGCGGGACCGGCAGTTCCAGTCACGTCGTCGAATCGTCTGGTTTGCGTGGGGAGGCTGTGTGAGCAAAAAGGACAATTGCTCCTGATTAGTGCGATGCATCAACTAGTGCGCAAAGGTATTGACATCGAATTGGTGCTGGCTGGCGACGGTGAGTTGCGTGCATCGATCGAGGCATTGATTGCCGAGTTTGGTTTGCTAGAAAAAGTGCGTATCACCGGATGGATTAGCGGCAACGAGGTGCGGGAAGAAATGCTGGCTGCACGCGGAATGGTCCTGCCGAGTTTTGCCGAGGGATTGCCAGTTGTGGTTATGGAAGCGATGGCCTTGCGTCGTCCAGTACTTTCGACTTATATCGCGGGTATCCCGGAGCTGGTTATGCCTGGCGAGACCGGCTGGCTGTTCAAAGCGGGTGACGTCAATGCGCTCGCAGAAGCGCTCGAAGAATTTTTAGCTACGCCAATTGCCACACTGCAACAAATGGGTGAGACTGCCTATCACCGTGTGCTCGAAAGGCATTCGATTGATACTGAAGCTTCAAAGCTGGCAGCGCTTTTTCGCGCTGGGCAACTGCCCCAGAGCCAAGCGATTGCGGCCTCCCGCAACATCACCAGATAGTCAACATATAGGTGGTCACCATGATTTTTCTCCGTAAATTTTTTCTTCCGGCAGAAGTCTTGCCGCGGGTTCGAGTACGAGTACCGATCCCGCGGTTGGCGTTGCGCGGGCTTGCCTGTTTGCTTTTTTCCGGGGTGACACCGTTGTTAGTGATTGCGACGACAGCAACGCTTTCCCCGGCAACTGCGGTTGCAGCAACGAGTGCGTTTCAACCGCAATGGGAGTCGTATCTGACACCTTTTAGTGCAGCGTCGCCATGGAATTCGCGGCCTGTCGAGCCGGTATTTGGTGATTTTGTGGTCCCCAAGTCTAGCTATTCACCCCTGATCGCGAGTGGCGCCTGGTCTACGGGCATGTTCCTTGCCAAGGATAGCGACGGGCCGATGGTCGTTAAGGGTTTGGCTGGAAGGCCAGGCGTGTGGGATCCGGATGCCGAAGTTAATCAACCGCAAATAACAATTCCGCGCTGGCCTGCCGAGACAGTTGGTGCTGCAGCGGCCGATGGGCATGCTGATATCTTTGATCCGGTTTTACGAGTCATTCATTCCTTCTGGCAACTAAAGAATGTTGATGGGCAATGGGTTGCTGCTCAGTACGCCTGGGCAAGTGTCGAGGGGCGCGGATGGGGTGATCCGGCCCATTATTATCAAGGTTCGCGTGCTGCTGGCGTACCGACGTCCGCAGGCTTGATTCGCAAGCACGAAATCAACGATGGCGAGCCTGTTTACCATCATGCCTTGGCGATGTCGCTGACCTTTAACGCGCTGGCAGCAAATCCCAATTACATCTTCCCGGCAACATCTGGCGATAGCGTTGTATCGACCCCGAACACAGGCATGATTCCGGAGGGCGCGTTAATGATGCTGCCGTCTTCTTACGATACGTCGAAAATTGCCAGTGCAGCACTACGCAAAGTTGCAGATACATTGAAGATGCACGGTGCTTACGTGGTCGATCGCAATTACGGGACGCCATTCGTGATCTACGTTGAAAACGGTGCGGATTTCAAAATGAGTGACATCAAGTGGGACAACGCTGTCGCTGCGGAACTCGATCGTATTCGTTTGGGGTTACGTCAGGTGACGTCGGCGAAGAGTTGGCTGGACGGCAACGGTCAAGTGATGGCACCCGAAAAAATATTCAACCGTCTTTCGATGCGGGGGGCATGGCAAGCGCAGACCGGCCCGCCGCTCGGTACGTTTAATACGCTGGCGCAAGCTGTGGTGTTCCCCTCCACAGCAATCCGTATTACGCAAGTTAATTACTCCGGCAGAGGTCTCAACAAGATTGGGTGGGCCACGCCGCAGGAAGGGGCAATACAGCGGCTGACAGCAAGCGCAAAGGGTGGTGCCAAATTACGCATGACCATAAACACCAAGTCAGGCGTAAAGCTGTTCGACAGTGGCGAGCTTGGTGCTGGTGAAAGTGTTCAGTTCCCTTGGCCGGCTGCGGATGCAGGATTCGTGTTCTACGCGATCAGCGGGGTCGGTCAGTCTTCGCTTATCAGGGGGGATCTAGTTGATGGTGGATCGTGATAGGTCGATGCAATTTTTCGCCTCACGGCGGATATGCAAAAGGATTGTCTGATGGCCGCTGATCCACACTGGCTCGCTGATGTCCGCCGCTATGCCATGTCGCGCCCCTTTCTCAAGGAGCAATCCATTTGGGCCGTGTGGCTGTACCGGCTAGGTCGACGCATTGACACGCGCCGCGACGGGGTCATCAAAAAAATCTGCACGGCATTTTATTGGCTGCTGTTCCGTTTCTTTGAAACGCCGGTCGGTATCAGTCTTCCCAAAAGCGCCACTATCGGGCCAGGCCTGCGTATCTGGCATTTCGGCGGTATTTTCATCCATCCGGCAGTGGTCATTGGCACCAACTGTACCTTGCGGCAGGGAGTCACAATCGGGAATCGATATGTTGACGGCCCGGCACCTGTTATCGGCAGTAATGTTGAATTCGGCGCCTATGCCCAGGTGCTTGGCGGCGTAAGGATTGGTGACAATTGTCGTATCGGAGCGATGTCGGTAGTCCTGTCCGACATGCCTGATGGTGCGACTGCCGTCGGTGCGCCTGCCCGGATCATTCTGAAAAGTCACACCGATGGCCTTTCTGCGTAGTTCTCATCAGCAATTCAAGGACCATCCATGACATTTTTTGCGGCGACGTTGCTGCTCATCGCCCTTGCCCTCATCACGGTGCCCGTACTGGTCTTACTGATCCAGGTCGTTGTGGCTTTTCCTGCTTGGCGCAAGCGCCCGGTGCCGCAAGGGCATCGGCCCCGCATTGCCATACTGGTGCCTGCGCATGACGAAGTAGACGGGGTGAGTGCAACCGTTGCCAACTTGCTTGGGCAGCTACAACCTGGGGACCGCTTGCTGGTAATTGCTGACAATTGCAGCGATCGTACTGCGGAGGTTGCGCGGGCCGCTGGTGCCGAGGTACACGAGCGGTTCGATGCAAATCGTCGCGGCAAAGGCTATGCGCTGGATTTTGGCGTGCAATGCTTAAGGGCAGATCCCCCGGAAGTAATGCTGATTATTGATGCCGATTGCCTTGTATCCGAAGGCGCTATTGATCGGCTTTGCCGCACTGCCATGCAATGCAGGCAGCCAGTCCAGGGCTTATACCTGATGCACGCAGCAGCAGCTGCCAGCTCCATGAAGAAAATTGCCGAGTTTGCGTGGATCGTCAAGAACCAGGTGCGGCCGCTGGGATTTTTGCGCTTAGGCTTGCCATGCCAATTGATGGGTACCGGAATGGCTTTCCCATGGGCGACCATCAGCTCCGCCGCCCTCGCCAACGGCCATATCGTCGAAGACATGAAACTTGGCATCGACCTGGCAGGCGCGGGTACGCCGCCGATATTTTGTCCGGAGGCCGTTGTTCACAGCAATTTCCCAACCAGCACAGAAGGTACTCAGAGCCAGCGTACGCGTTGGGAACATGGTCATATCAGCATGACTCTCAACATGGCACCCAAATTGCTGTTGGAGGTGCCCGGCAACGGAGCGCCGGCATGGTCGGACTTGCACTAGATTTGTGCGTCCCGCCACTCGCCTTGCTGACATTGCTGGTACTGGCGCTTTTCTCAGGTGCGTTGCTGCTGGCGCTGATGACCGGTGCGATCGCACCGCTGGTAGCAGGCACCGCTGTACTGATTTCGATGGTCGTGTCCATCTTGCTGGCGTGGTTCCGGTATGGGCGTCAGACGCTTGGCATTAGCGAACTGGCGATGGCCTGTGTTTATGTCTTGATGAAAATACCGCTCTATCTGCGATATCTGATTAACCGGCAAGTGGAATGGGTAAGGTCAAAACGTGACAGCGAGTGAATCCATGCAACCCGAGTCAGGTGGCACAGCGGCAATCAATACCTCGCCGCAAGTGGTTACTAACTTTCAGCGCAAGGTCGTGTGCATTCTTGGTTTGCCCTTTGATGCGGTATCAATGGCGCAGGCGCAGGCGGAAGTCAGTGACGCGATCAGATCGCAGCGTCGCTGTTTTCTATCGACGCCAAATCTGAATTTTTTAATGGCTTCGCAGAGCGACACCGACTTTCGTGATTCGGTGATTCGTTCAGATCTGTCGGTAGCAGATGGCATGCCGATTATATGGATGGCGCGTTTGCTCGGACTCCCGCTACCGGAGCGGGTGGCAGGATCCACGCTGTTCGACCGTTTGAGGTGCCAGGCTGCACTGCCGATCAAAGTGTTCTTTTTTGGGGCTCCTGACGGCGTGGCTGCAAAGGCCGGGGTGGTTCTGAATCAAGAACAAGGTCGCATGACGTGTGTTGGTGCGCGCTCACCAGGGTTCGGCACGATCGCTGAGATGAGCACACCAGCCTTGATCGACGAAATCAATGCTGCCCAGCCTGACTTCCTTGTCGTTGCCTTGGGTGCCAAGCGCGGCCAGGCTTGGATCGAACACAACCTGGCTCGCTTGGAAGTTCCGGTGGTCAGTCATCTGGGCGCGGTCGTCAATTTTGTTGCCGGTTCTATCGAGCAAGCCCCGGAAAAACTGGGTCGCTCCGGTCTTGAATGGTTATGGCGTATCAAGGAAGAACCCGAATTATGGCGTCGGTATCGGGATGACGGTGTTGCCTTCATTCGGATATTGATCACGCATGTAATTCCTTGTGCATGGTTTTCCATGCGGGCCAGGAGTCGGCAACTCGCTAATGTCATGCCGGTGGTATCTGTTGCTCATGGCTCGGACTGCAATCGCATTACCTTGGAGGGAGATTGGCACGCAGGTAATTTGCAGCCATTGCGAGATGTCTTAACTGCGACTGCTGCGTACCCGCGCGATGTCGAACTTGATCTTAGTCGGGTAACTGGACTTGATGCGGCAACTATCGGTTTGCTGCTACTGCTGTTCGGCTATCAATCATTGATAAAGCGGCGACTGCAAGTTATATCGGTATCGGAAACTGTCAAATACACCTTAAAGATGCACCGAGCTGATTATCTGTTAGTCGCTGCGGCGTAGTTATAAAAAGTTGGCATGATTTAAAGTGCTAATAAATATTCAACTAACAACGACGAAATTTTTTGTAATCAAATATTTAGGAATGTTAAAAACATGAAAATCACTGTAATCGGTACCGGTTATGTAGGACTTGTTACCGGCGCTTGCCTCGCTGAAGTTGGTAACCATGTCCTCTGTCTTGATCTTGATGCTGCCAAGATTGAAATATTGAACAACGGAGAAATTCCAATCCATGAACCTGGCCTGCTCGAAATGGTCCGCCGCAATGTTGCTGCCGGTCGCTTACAGTTCACGACAAACATTGAAGAAAGCGTTGCTTTTGGTGTTGTTCAATTTATAGCCGTTGGGACACCTCCCGATGAAGATGGCTCTGCAGATTTAAAGTATGTGACAGCAGCAGCCCGGAATATCGGCCGCTACATGACTGAATACAAAGTCATCGTCGATAAATCAACAGTGCCAGTTGGTACCGCCGATAAAGTAAGCATTGTTATTACCG
>AEPR01000248.1 GCA_000195205.2 Oxalobacteraceae bacterium IMCC9480
GATCCAGGAAATTTTCGGTGCAACGGCCATAATCAAGGCAGTGGCAGACCATACGCGCTGGACGGTTATGTGGTGCTTGCGCCGGACCTGTTCTGGCGTCAGCAAGCGGGGGTGGATCTTGGCTACACCGAAAGTGATTTTGGTGCGGCAATCGGCTTCATGCAAAACACGGATTTTCCGCTAGCGATTCAGGATTTGACGACAACGGTCAGTGCATTACGCGCATTGCCGCAATGCAATGGCAAAGTGGCTTCGCTGGGCTATTGCATGGGCGGCTTGCTGTCCTACCTCAGCGCTGCCAACGCCGGTGTCGATGCCGCGGTTTGTTATTACCCGGGCTCCATCGAAGGACACCTGAACCTGGTCGACAAAGTGAGCTGCCCGATCCTGATCCATTTCGCAGAAAAGGATCACTACATTTCTGCGGCCGCAGTGAAGTCGGTCCAGGACGCGTTTGCCGATGTGAAAACGGCCGTCATCGAGGTGTATCCGGGAGTCGATCACGGATTCAATTGCTGGGAGCGTCCTGCTTATGACCAGAAGACTTCGTCGCTGGCGCATGGCTTGTCATTGTCGTTCCTGGCCAAGGCGTATTGAAGAGAGTGAGGATTGTTCGCCTGCAGGCAGGCGGACATTTTTTGCAACAGGACCTCCACTCATCGCTAAAAAATATACCAGCGTGGCCATCGCTCGCGGTGTACCTACGGGCGGCCCAATTATGAAAACGATGGGTTAAATTACACCGATCGGTAGTAGGACGGTTAAGCCAGATTCCGCTCTGAAATACGCCACACGAATCATTCACCTTCGTTGTCGCTCACTTTAAGTGTTTGTCCCAACATCTCTGGCTGCTGCCAATTTTGGTTCTTTATCCAGTTTTTCGAGAATGAAATTTGCTGAAGGTTTGATCAGCCATTTTCATTATTGGATTCGGTTTTATTCAGCGGTCCCCTAGTGGCTGCCCGCAAAATATACGTAATCGTTCATCATTTGGAAAGCTGGACCATGCATCGGTTGCTGGAAAGATGATGCTGACTATGTTGGCTGCAGTCGCAGAGATGGAGCGGGATTTGCTGGTGGAGCGTACACAACCGGGATCGACCCGCGCCAAGGGCGAAGGCAAGATGCTGGGCCGACCATCCAAAACGACGCCAGAGCAGCGCAAAAAAATATGCCAAAGGCGAGACGGTTAGAGGGCTTGCACGGCATTACGGGATGTCGCGGGCGAATGTCTTGGCTACGGTACGCGCCCTTGCACAACATCTTCTTTGAAGATTTCTGAAAAGCATTTTTTAAGATGAATAAAAAGGCAGTTTTTAGTTGCGACAACAGCGAATCATAGATACCAGTATCGCCTTATTCGAGATATCGAAGAATTTATTGGGCTATAAATCCATTAAAAACAAGGGTTTGGGGCCAGGTAATTGTAGATAATTCCAAGGCGTCTTTCAGAAGTTATGCGAGACTATCAAACATATCAACCTCTGGCTCTTTCATGCCCATTTTTCAACATCAAGACCTCGCGCTACTCAATCCATCTTTCGACTCACCGCTGGTAGATGTGGTGACGGAGTTGGAGCACCTACGCCGCCTACAGCTAGGAGGAAGCACTCCATTTCCAGTGTTCTTGCAGCTCAAGCGCATTTTCCATATGTTGGAAAGCTTGGGCTCCGCCCGCATCGAGGGCAATCACACAACGCTAGCAGACTACGTCGAAAGCCGCTTCGAAGAACAGCCAGCGACCTTGAGCGACCAACTAAGAGAGATGACCAATATCGAAGAGGCTATGGCCTTTATTGAAGAGAACGTTGAGGCAGACAAGGACATTACCGAACATTTCTTGCGTGAGCTGCATGCCATTGCAGTAAAGGCTCTAGTGCGAGAAGGAGATGCTACGCCGGGTGCATACCGGCAGGGAACCGTGCAGATTTCGCAGTCCGACCATTTGCCACCCGAAGCGGTGATGGTTTCACAGTATATGAGTGAGCTGGTAAGCTTCATAAACCATTCTGACCCACATAAATACGACCTTATCAAGGTTGCGTTGGCCCATCATCGGTTTGCTTGGATACATCCGTTTCGCAATGGCAATGGGCGCGTCGTGCGCCTACTAACTTACACACTCCTCATCAAGTACGGCTTTAATGTGAAGACGGGAGGCCGTGTGCTAAACCCGACGGCTGTCTTTTGCAATGATCGCGACCGCTATTACGCAATGCTAGGGCAAGCCGACAGTGGCACTCCTGAGGGGCGGGAAAAATGGTGTATTTATGTACTCAACGGTATGCTGGACGAACTGCGAAAGGTGGATAAATTAACCGATACCAACTTTCTCATCGATCGCATATTAATTCCAGCCCTGCATTACGCTCGAGAGCGCCAGTTGCTGACACAATTGGAAGAGGAAGTGTTACTGACTACAGCGCGAGTCGGTATCGCCAAAGCAGCAGACCTTAAAGGTTCGATGCCCAAAATGAGTGACGCACAGCGCACCTACCAAATTCGCAAACTAGTGGGGAGTCGAATGCTCGTCCCAATTCACGAAGGAGCACGGCAGTACACCGTTGGGTTTAGCAACAGCTATTTAATAAGGGGCGTAATCCGTGCTCTTTCGGCGGAGGGCTACATACCGGATGCACTGAGCAATCCGAAGTAAGTATTCCCCCAATCGGGTTGCATAGCGGTTACACGGACAAATCGAATAGCCACATGGCAAAAAGCACCAACATGGGGTTGGACCAAGTGTTTGATTTTATTGGTGCGGCTGGCTGGAGTCGGACCAGCGGCCCTTGGCTTTGGAGGCCCGGGCCTGTAACGCGACTGCTAGAGGAGCGCAAAACCAAGCGCCGGTTTGTATCAATGCTGAGCTTTGCGCCCTACACGTCGAAGCAAATCCTACACAGCCACTACACGGAAGCCAGAAAGCAAAAAGCCCACCAGATGAGGCGGGCTAAGTGCTTTTTTATTATGGTGGCCCGGGGCGGAATCGAACCACCGACACAAGGATTTTCAATCCTCTGCTCTACCGACTGAGCTACCAGGCCAAGGGGCGCAAGTATAGCAACTCTTTTGGATTTTGCAAGCTGGCGGGGAAATCTAAATTTTGACCAGCCGCTATAATCTGCCCCAGGCATTTTCGTCCCCACTTCTTTTGATCGAATCACATGCACACCGACATTTGCGTTATCGGCAATGGCACCATAGGAAAGACCACGGCGCTCGGATTGGCGCAGGCGGGATACCGGGTGTCCTTGCTCTGTCCGCCGCCTTCGCCAGCGGCGAAAGCGGCAGCTGTATCCGCGGCCTGGGACTTGCGGGTTTATGCATTGAACGATGTCGCACGCGATGTGCTGACCTCGCTGAAGGTGTGGGATGCCCTCGATGCCGATCGCGTGGCACCCGTCGACGGGATGGTGGTCATCGGTGATGGCGCTCACGCCGGCAAGATCGAGTTCGATGCGTATGGCGCGCATGTCGCCGCGCTGGCATGGATTGTCGAGCATCGCAACCTTGACCAGGCGCTCGACGCTGCCTTGCGCTTTTCGCGGGATGTGACGCTGGTCACCGGCTCCGCCGCAGCCTTGCACGTCGAAGCCAACCTGGCCCGCGTCGACCTGGTCGACGGCAGCTGCCTGACGGCGGCACTGGTGATCGGTGCCGATGGTGCCCATTCCTGGGTACGCAACCATGCCGATATCGGCATCGACTATCGCCCCTACGACCAACGCGCTGTCGTCAGCAACTTCGAGTGCAGTGTTGCCCATCAGGGCGTGGCTTACCAGTGGTTCACGGCGACCGAAGGAATTATTGCCTTGCTGCCGCTGGCAGGGCAGCGCGTCTCGCTGGTCTGGTCGGCACCGGATGCGCTGGCGGCAACACTGATGAGCGAGTCGCCGTCGCAACTGGCCGCGCGCCTGACGGCATTGCCGGATCAGCCGTTCGGCCAATTGCAGCCGATGCAGCCGGAACGGGTGCAGGCGATTCCGCTGGCGCTGATCCGTGCGCATCAGTTTGTGGCCCCGCGCATTGCCCTGCTGGGCGATGCTGCCCACGCCGTGCATCCGCTGGCCGGACATGGCATGAACCTGGGTTTCGGTGATGTCGCTGCGTTGTTGCGCGCCTTGTCGGGCGATGATGCCAGTCGCGATTGCGGCGACGCCCGCCTGCTCGCCGCTTATGCCCGCTCGCGCAAGGAAGAAGTGCTGATGATGCAGGTCGCCACCGATGGCTTGCAGCGCTTGTTTTCAACGCAGTTCGAACCGCTGCGGATAGTCCGCAATCTGGGATTGAACTTGCTCAATAAGTTGCCGGTCATAAAAAGACGTCTGATGTCCCACGCCGCAGGAGGCATCAAGTGAGCGGTGCTCGCGTCCCTAACCCCATTTCTGGAAATCATTGCATGAACCTTTACAAGTCCGTACTCGCTGTCTCGCTGGCCCTGTCGACACTCGTTGCCTGCGCCGAAACGCCGCAGGAAGCCAAAATCAAGAAACTGATCGAGCCGCGCCTCGGCGACGGTGCCGTGGTCGAATCCGTCCGCAAGACGCCTTATAGCGGACTGTATGAATTGCATGTCGGCGGCGACATCCTGTACACCGACGAGCAGGCCAACTACCTGTTCGTCGGTCGCGTGATGGATAGCAAGACCTTCAAGGATCTGACCAAGTCGCGCATCGACGAGATCAGTCGCATCAAGTTTGCCGACCTGCCGCTGGAGATGGCGATCAAATCGGTCAAGGGCGACGGCAAGCGCGTCATTGCGGTGTTCGAGGATCCGAACTGCGGCTATTGCAAGCGTTTCCGGCAAACCCTGCAAGGAGTGGACAACGTCACGGTCTACACCTTTCTCTACAACATCTTGTCCGAAGACTCGGGCGTGAAGGCCAAGAATGTCTGGTGCGCAGCCGATCGCAACAAGGCTTGGGATGACTGGATGTTGAGGGGCAAGGAAGCCGCCGCAGCGCCGGCCGCGTGTACCACGCCGAATGACAAAGTGCTGGCGCTCGGCCAGAAACTGCGTATCACGGGAACCCCGACGATCTTCTTTGCCGACGGCAGCCGGGTTCCCGGTGCGATGGATGTCAAAGCCCTCGAAGCCAAGCTTGCCACGCAATAATCCCGCACTTGCCAGTCACGACGGGGCCGGTATCCCGCACGGCCCCCGTTGAAATCCGCTATATTTCAGCCGATCAACACGCGGAACTAGCGCAAGCACACCCTCACCATACGGAGTACGCCATGGTCACACTCAATATCAACGGCAAAGACATGCAGGTCGACGCCGATCCTTCTACCCCTATCCTGTGGGCGCTGCGCGATAACCTCAACATGACCGGTACCAAGTTCGGTTGCGGCGCTGCATTGTGCGGCGCGTGCACCGTCCACCTGAATGGCCAGCCAATCCGCTCCTGCGTCACGCCGATTTCGGCTGCCGCCGGAGCGAAGATCACCACCATCGAAGCCATGCAGGCCGACAAGGTCGGCAAGGCAGTCCAGGAAGCCTGGGTCAAGCTCGACGTGCCGCAATGCGGCTACTGCCAGAGCGGCCAGGTCATGACCGCCACTGCCTTGCTGCGATCGAACAAGTCACCTTCCGATGCCGACATCGACGCCGCCATGAGCGGCAACATCTGCCGCTGCGGCACCTACCAGCGCATCCGCGCTGCGATCAAGGACGCGTCAAAAACGCTGGCCTGAGCCCTGCCACTTTCCGGAGAATCACATGCGTACCGAATGGATGAACCAGGCTGCCGCTGATGGCGCCGTCGTACCTAGTCACGCACTAAAGCACGTCTCGCGTCGTCATTTCATGAAAGCTTCCAGTGTCGTTGGCGGCGGCTTGCTGCTCGGCTTCTTCGTGCCTGGCATGAACAAGATGGCCAATGCACAGGCACCGAAGGCGGTCTACGCGCCCAACGCCTTTTTGCGGATTGCTCCTGACAACACCATCACCGTAGCCGTCAACCGGCTCGAATTCGGCCAAGGCGTCAACACCAGCCTGCCGATGCTGATCGCCGAAGAACTTGATTGCGACTGGACTCTGGTGCGCAGCGAGCTGGCACCGGCGGCCGAGGTCTTCAAGGATCCGGCGTTCGGCATGCAGATGACCGGCGGCTCCGGCACCATCGCTCACTCGTACACGCAATACCGTGAAATCGGCGCGACCGCGCGGGCAATGCTGATCGCTGCCGCGGCAGAGCAATGGCAAGTCAAACCCGCCCAATGCAGCACTGCCAACGGCGTCGTGATCGGCCCCGGTGGCAAGAAGGCGACCTACGGCGTGTTGGCCGATGCCGCCATGAAGCTGCCGATGCCGGAGAAAGTGGCACTCAAAGATCCGAAGAACTTCAAGCGGATTGGCAAGCCGACGCCGCGTATCGATGCCCGCGCCAAATCAACCGGCGAGCAAGTGTTCGGCATCGATGCCAGCGTGCCCGGCATGAAGGTCGCCGTAGTGGCGCGTCCGCCGGTCTTTGGCGGCAAGGTCGGCAAATTCGATGCAACCAAGGCGCTGGCGGTCAAGGGCGTGCTGGCTGTGCTGGAAGTGCCGACCGATCGCGGCGGCAGCGGCGTGGTCGTGATCGCCGACGGTTACTGGCCGGCCAAGACCGGGCGCGATGCGCTGGTCATCGACTGGAATACCAACGGGCTCGAAAAAATCAGCAGCGACCAGCAACTGGTCGCTTACAAGGAATTGGCGCAACAGCCCGGCATCGTCGCAATCAAGGCCGACATCGGCAAGCTCGCAGCGGCACCGAAAAAAATCACGGCGGACTACGAGTTTCCGTATCTGGCGCACGCGCCTATGGAGCCATTGAACTGCATCGTCGATCTGAAGGCCGACGCATGCACGGTCTGGGCCGGTACTCAGTTCCAGACCGTCGACCAGGCGGCCATTGCGCGCACGGCCGGGCTGAAGGTCGAGCAGGTCACGGTGAACACAATGATGGCCGGCGGCGGTTTCGGCCGGCGCGGCGTGCCGACTTCGGACTTCATCGTCGAAGCAGTGCAGGTCGCCAAGGTCTGGAAAGCCGCCGGAAAGACCAGCCCGGTGAAGGTGATCTGGAGCCGCGAGGACGATATCAAGGGTGGCTATTACCGTCCTGCGACGGTCCATCGGGCCGAAATCGGGCTCGACGACAAGGGCGACATCGTCGCCTGGAACCACACCATCGTCAGCCAGTCGATCATGATCGGAACGGCGTTCGAAGCCTTCGCAGTCAAGGATGGCGTGGACTCCACGATGACCGAAGGCATGGGCGCGCCGTATGGCCTGCCGATGAAACTGTCGGTTCACAACGTCAAGGCCAACGTACCGGTGCTGTGGTGGCGCTCGGTCGGTTCGACCCACACCGCCTTCGTGATGGAAACGCTGATCGATGAAGCGGCCCAGATCGCCGGTACCGATCCGGTGGCCTATCGCAAGAAGCTCATTGGCGACAAACATCCGCGCCATCTGGCCGCACTCGACCTGGCGGTGGCCAAGTCCGGCTACGGCAAGACCAAGTTGCCTGCAGGTCAGGCCTGGGGCGTGGCGCTGCATGAATCGTTCAACTCGGTCGTTGCCTACGTTGTCGTGGCGTCGCTGACCGAGGGCAAGCCGAAGCTGCATTCGGTCACCGCCGGCGTCCACTGCAACCTCGCCGTCAATCCGCTGACCATCGAGGCGCAAGTGCAGGGCGCGATCCTGATGGGATTGGGCACCACACTGGCCGGTGCGGCAGTGACGCTCAAGGATGGCGTGGTCCAGCAAAACAACTTCAATGATTATTTGGTTGCACGCATGCCCGACATGCCGAAGGTGGCCGTGCATATCGTCGCTTCCGGCGATGCACCGACCGGCATGGGTGAACCGGGTCTGCCGCCACTGGCACCGGCTTTTGCCAATGCGCTCGCCAGGCTCAGTGGCAAGCGCTTGCGCAAGCTGCCGTTCGACTTGGCCTGACGGGGCGCGATCATGCATTGCACCGGACTCCTGCTCGCGGCAGGACGTGGCCGTCGTTTCGATCCGAGCGGCTTGCAGAACAAGCTGCTGCAAATCCTGCCGCAAGGCGAGCATGTTGCGCTGCGGTCGGCGCAGCGTCTGGCAGAGGCCCTGACCAGCACGCTGGTGGTAGTGCATCCGGATGCACTGCGGCTGATGAATTTGCTGCATCAGTCGGGCTTTGCTACCAGTTGCTGCGCCGACGCCGCTGCCGGCATGGGGCACACGCTGGCGCACGGGGTGCGCAGCAGTGCCGCTGCGCCGGGATGGATCGTGGCGCTGGCCGACATGCCGCACGTGAAGTCATCGACCATCGCAGCGCTCGACGCCGCGATTCGCGACGGTGCCGATATCGCCGTCCCGGTGCATCAGGGACGGCGCGGCAATCCGGTCGGATTCAGTCGCCTGCACCAGCAGGCATTGCTGGACATGCATGGCGATCAGGGCGCGCGCGAGGTCGTCAGGGCGCATCCGGTGGTCGAGGTCGAAGTCGATGATCCCGGCATTCTGTTTGACATCGACACGCCCGACGATCTGAAAAAAGCGGGTTGAATGCGTTGCACATGCACGAGTTGGTCTATCCCTTTTCACCCGGAAACTTCCTGAATGAACATTAACTTTTTTAACCAGCGGCTGGCTTTCCGGCTCGGCATGGCTGGCCTGATTCCGTTCGTATTACTGTCGCTCGGTTGCTGGCTGGTCCATCCGGATTGGCTGGGCTATCTGGTCAAGGCCCAGCTCGCGTACGGGATTGCGATCCTGTCCTTCCTCGGCGGTATTCATTGGGGTGCCGCGCTCACCTGCAACCTGCTGACCATCGCCCAGACCAAGCGGGCCCTGATCTGGGGCGTGACGCCGTCGCTCATTGCGTTGCTGGCGTCGCGCATCGAAATCGGCCTGGGCTTTGCCGTGCTGATGGCCGGCTTCATCGCGGCCTACCAGATCGACAAGCGCCTGTACCAGTGGTACGGCATTGCGGATTGGTTTATCGGTCTGCGTTTCAAACTTACTTGCGTGGTCGTCACGGCATTGGTCGTGACCTTCCTCGCTGCCAATGTCAGGAGCTGATGTGACCTTTGAAGTGACCCATCCGATTCATTACACCATCGTCGCGCGCGACCTCGCTGCCCACTTGTTCGAGGTCACGCTGACGATCGCCCGGCCTGATCCCGCCGGCCAGTTGCTGAGCCTGCCGGCGTGGATTCCGGGCAGCTACATGATCCGCGAATTCGCCCGCAACATCGTGCAGATCCGCGCCACTTCGGGCGGCAAGAAAGTCGTCCTGCGCAAGTGCGACAAGCACAGCTGGCAAGCCGCCGGCTGCAGCGGTGCGCTGGTTGTCAGCTACGAAGTCTATGCGTGGGACCTGTCGGTGCGCGCCGCGCATCTGGACCAGACCCACGGATTTTTCAATGGCACCAGCGTGTTCCTGCAAGTGGCCGGGCAGGAAACCGTGCCGCACGTGGTCGATATCGTCAAGCCGGATGACGTCGCTTGCAAGCACTGGCGCGTGGCCACCGCACTGCCGGAACTCGACGCCGCACGGCTGGGTTTCGGCACCTATGTCGCGGCCAATTATGACGAGCTGATCGATCATCCGGTCGAGCTCGGCACCTTCGTACTGGCGACGTTTGTCGCGCACGGCGTGCCGCACGATATAGTCATCACCGGCAATGTGCCGAACCTCGACATGGCGCGTTTGCAAACCGACCTGACCCGGATTTGCGAGGCACAGATCGCCTTGTTCGAGCCGGAATCCAAGCGCGCACCGATGGCGCGTTACCTGTTCATGACGCTGGCGGTCGGCGATGGCTACGGCGGACTGGAACATCGCGCGTCGACGGCGCTGATCTGCAAGCGCGCCGACCTGCCGGTGCTTAGTCAGCCGGAACTGAGCGATGGCTACCGGACTTTTCTCGGGCTGTGCAGCCACGAGTATTTCCATACCTGGAACGTCAAGCGCATCAAACCGGCTGCCTTCGCACCGTATGCGCTGGCCAGCGAAAGCTATACCTCGCTGCTGTGGCTGTTCGAAGGCTTCACCAGTTATTACGATGACCTGATGCTGGTGCGCAGCGGTGTCATCGATGATGCCGCGTATTTCACGCTACTCGGCAAGACCATCAATAGCGTGCTGCGCGGCAGTGGTCGCAGCAAGCAATCGGTGGCGGAATCGAGCTTCGATGCGTGGATCAAATACTACCGGCAGGACGAAAACGCGCCGAACGCGATCGTCAGTTATTACACCAAGGGCTCGCTGGTAGCGCTGACGCTGGACCTGACGATCCGTGCTGAAACCGCCGGCAAGAAGTCACTCGATGACGTGATGCGCTTGCTGTGGCAGCGCTATGGCCGCGACTTTTTCGAGAGCGGCCGTGGTGTTACCGAAGCCGAGGTCGAGGCGCTGATCGATGAAGCCACCGGTCTCAAGCTCAAGCGCCTGCTCGACCGTGCGGTGCGTGGCACCAGCGACTTGCCGCTGGCCGATGTGCTCGCGCCATTCGGTGTGATGTTCGCCGCGAAGAAGGCTTCGGGCGTGGTAACGCTGGGCGCACGGACTGCGCGCGATGGCAATGATTGCAAGCTCGCCAGCGTCTATGAAAAAGGTGTGGCGCATCGGGCAGGCATGTCGGCCGGAGATATCCTGGTTGCTATCGACGGCTTGCGCGTCAATGCCACCAATCTGGCGGATTTGCTGCGCCGCTACCGGGCCGGTGACAAGGTGGAAGTGCATGCATTCCGGCGCGACGAGCTGATGACGTTCAGCGTAAAGCTGGCACTCGATGATGCGCCGGCCAGCAGTTTGTCGCTGCTCGACAAGCCAGCCGCCGCACTCAAATTGCGGCGCGCCTGGCTGGGCTCAGGCAAATAGCCGGTTCAGTTCGAAGCCCGGGTCGGCGGCGCGCATGAAGGCTTCGCCGACCAGGAAGGCATTGACGTCGTGGTCGCGCATGCGTTTGACATCATCGGTCGTCACGATGCCCGACTCGGTGATGACCAGCTTGTCCGGCGAGATGCGCGGTAGCAGATCGATGGTGTTCTGCAGCGATGTCTCGAAGGTGCGCAGGTTGCGGTTGTTCACGCCGAGCAGCGCACTCTTGAGGCGCAGCGCGGCGGTCAGTTCGTCCGCGTTGTGCACCTCGATCAGCACGCCCATGCCGAGCTCATGCGCGACGGCTTCCATCTCGGCCATCAGGCCGTGATCGAGCGCCGCGACGATCAGCAGGATGGCATCCGCACCCCAGCTGCGGGCTTCATAAATCTGGTACGGATCGATCATGAAATCCTTGCGCAGCGCCGGCAAATTGCACGCCGCACGGGCTTGTCGCAGAAAGGCCGGATCACCCTGAAAGAAGTTCACATCGGTCAGCACCGACAGGCAGGCCGCGCCGAATTGCGCGTAGCTGGCAGCGATTTCGGCTGGCTTGAAATCGAGCCGCAAGACGCCTTTGGAGGGTGAAGCTTTCTTGATTTCGGCAATCACGCCCGCCTGGCCGCCAGCGATTTTCTGACGCAGGCTGGCCTCGAATCCGCGCAGGTTGGCGCGTGCTTCGGTATCGGCTTCGACTTCGCGGCGCAGGCTGGCAAAGTCACGGTATTTTTTGGCGGCGGCGACTTCGTCGGCTTTGACGTCGAGGATTTTGGTAAGGATATCGGACATGGTTTTCGTGGCTTCAGGAGCGGGCTAGTTGCTGGGTAACGCTGACGAATTGCGCCAGCTTGGCGCGGGCGGCACCGGAGGCGATGGCGGCTTGTGCCGCGATCAATCCGTCGGCTATCGACGCCGAGATACCGGCGGCATATAACGCAGCGCCGGCATTGAGGGCGACGATGTCGCGCACCGGACCGGGCGTGTCGTCGAGCGCTTCGAGAATTTTCTGGCGCGACTCGGCGGCATTACCGACCTTCAGGTTGCGGCTGGCGACCATGGCTAGACCGAAATCTTCGGGATGGATTTCGTATTCGCGGATTTCGCCATTGACCAGTTCACCAACGAGGGTGCCGGCACCGAGCGAAATCTCGTCCATGTTGTCGCGTCCCCAGACCACCACCGCATGTTGCGCACCGAGCCGCTGCAATACGCGTACCTGGATGCCAACGAGGTCGGCGTGAAAAACGCCCATCAGGATATTGGGTGCGCCGGCCGGATTGGTCAGCGGGCCGAGAATGTTGAAAATGGTCCGCACGCCGAGTTCTTTGCGTACCGGCGCGGCGTGTTTCATGGCAGCGTGGTGGTTGGGCGCGAACATGAAGCCGATGCCGGTCTGCGCGATCGATTGCGCGATTTGTTCCGGCTTCAGGTTGATGTTCACACCAAGTGCTTCGAGCACATCGGCGCTGCCCGACGACGACGACACGCTGCGTCCGCCATGCTTGGCCACGCGCGCCCCGGCCGCTGCCGCGACGAACATCGTGGCGGTCGAAATGTTGAAGGTGTTGGCCCCGTCGCCACCCGTGCCGACGATGTCGAGCAGGTGGGTGGTGTCGGCCATCGGCACCTTGGTGGCGAACTCGCGCATGACCTGCGCGGCGGCAGCGATTTCGCCGACGGTTTCCTTCTTCACGCGCAAGCCCATCGTTAGTGCCGCGATCATCACCGGCGACATCTCGCCGCGCATGATCTGGCGGAACAACGACAGCATCTCGTCATGGAAAATTTCGCGGTGGTCGATACAGCGCAGCAGCGCTTCTTGAGGCGTGATGGTCATCGGATGTCCTGTCAATGAAGTGGAGGAGGTCACATCAGCCTCGCAGGAAATTTTGCAGCAGGGCGTGACCATGCTCCGACAGGATCGATTCGGGATGGAATTGCACGCCATGCAAATTGAATTCTTTGTGCTGCACACCCATGATTTCGCCGTCATCGGTCCAGGCGGTGACGTCCAGACACGCCGGCAATGAGGCGCGCTCGATCGCCAGCGAGTGATAGCGGGTGACCGTGTACGGGCTCGGCAAATCCTTGAATACGCTCACGCCGGTGTGCGCGATCAGCGAGGTCTTGCCGTGCATGACTTCGCGCGCCCGGATCACCTTGCCGCCGAATGCCGCACCGATGGCCTGATGGCCGAGGCACACGCCGAGGATAGGAATCTGGCCGGCAAAGCGTTGCAGCAACGGCACCGAAACACCGGCTTCATGCGGTGTGCACGGTCCCGGCGAGATGCAGATATGGTCCGGCTTCATCGCCGCGATGGCGTCGAGCGTGACTTCGTCATTGCGTACCGTGCGCACGTCTTCGCCGAGTTCGCCGAAGTACTGCACCAGGTTGTAGGTAAACGAATCGTAGTTGTCGATCATTAGCAGCATGTCAGATCTCCCCGTCCAGGCCATCTTGTACTTGTTCCGCTGCGCGTAAAACGGCGCGGGCCTTGTTCTCGGTTTCCTGCCATTCCATTTCGGGGACCGAATCGGCCACGATGCCGGCGGCGGCTTGCACGTACAACATGCCGTCCTTGATGACGCCGGTACGGATCGCAATCGCCAGGTCCATTTCGCCGCCGAAGGACAGGTAGCCGCAGGCACCACCGTAAATGCCGCGCTTGGTCAGTTCGAGTTCGTCGATGACTTCCATTGCACGCACTTTGGGCGCACCCGACAGCGTGCCGGCAGGGAAGGTCGCCCGTAGGACATCGAGATTCGATAGGCCCGGCTTGAGCACCGCTTCGACGTTCGAGACGATGTGCTGCACATGCGAATATTTTTCGATGACGAACTTGTCGGTGACCTTCACGCTGCCGGTGTCGGCAATGCGGCCCAGGTCGTTGCGGGCCAGGTCGATCAGCATCACGTGCTCGGCGATTTCTTTCGGGTCGGCTAGCAGTTCGGTGGCCAGTGCGGCATCGCTTTCGGGTGTCGATCCGCGCGGGCGCGTGCCGGCCAGCGGACGGATCGTGACCTTCATCTGGTCCGCATTGATGCTCTCGTTACGGACCAGGATTTCCGGTGAGGCACCGACGATTTGCATGTCGCCGAAGTTGTAGAAGTACATGTAGGGCGACGGGTTCAGCGAGCGCAACGCGCGATACAGGCTCAGCGGCGAATCGACATAGGGCTTGCGGATGCGCTGGCCGATCTGTACTTGCATCAGGTCGCCGGCCATCACGTATTCCTTGGCCTGGGCGACCGCTTTCAGGTACGCATCGCGCGGAAAATCGCGAATACTTTCAGTGCGCACCGAGGCCGACGTGACCGGCGCATCGACGGCGCGACGCAGCATTGCGCGCAAATCCTTGAGGCGCTGGCGGGCAGTCGAAAACGCTTCGGGCCGGGTTGGATCGGCATACACAATCAGGTATAGCTTGCCGGACAGGTTGTCGATGACTGCCAGTTCCTCGGTCACCATCAGCTGGATATCGGGCAGTCCGAGATCGTCTTTCGGTGTCGAGTCGGCCAGCCGTTTTTCGATGTGACGTACCGTGTCGTAGCCAAAGTAACCGGCCAGTCCGCCGCAAAAGCGCGGCATGCCCGGACGGATCGCGACCTTGTAGCGGGCCTGGAATTGTTCGATGAAGTCGAGCGGATTGCCGGTGACGGATTCGGTGACTTTGCCATCGACGAGGACTTCGGTCAGCTTGCCATTGCTGCGCATGATGGTCGTCGCCGGCAAGCCGATGAACGAATAGCGCCCGAAGCGTTCGCCGCCGACGACGGACTCGAGCAGGAAGGTATTCTTTCCGGCGCTTTGGGTTTGCGCCAGCTTCAGGTACAGCGTCAGCGGGGTTTCGAGATCGGCGAAGGCTTCGGCGATCAGCGGGATACGGTTATAGCCTTGCGTGGCAAGCGATTTGAATTCGAGTTCGGTCATGGTGCTCTCCAGGCCGCCCGGTTGTGGGGGCGGCGGGTTCTCGGGAAACGTTGACGCCCGCAGGCGAAATCAACGGCGAATCGGGGACAGTTCAGTCCGGGATTTGCCAGCCTCGCCACAGCCAGGCCTCGGGAGCGCTGGTGAAGCAGGCGTGTGTTTTTTTAGCGAGAAGCATGAGTGAGGGTAGTCAGTAGAGGGTCAGTGAGAGATCAGGCCAGCTGCTTCCAGCAGCGTCTGGACTATACCATCCGAGTCAATTGACTGTACAGGTTCGCCATGGTTGTAGCCGTAAGGAACGGTCAGCACATGGCAACCGGCGGCACGGGCTGCGCGGGCATCGTTGGATGAGTCGCCAATGGCTACGACTTGCGCCGGGGTGATGTCGAAGTCGGCGCAGACTTGCAGGAACGGGCCTGGTTCCGGCTTCTTTGTGGGCAGCGAGTCGCCGCCGTAGACCAGCTCGAAATACGCGCGCAGTCCGGTTTTTTCCAGCAGCGGCAGCGCAAAGGCGATCGGCTTGTTGGTCACGCAGGCCAGCCGGATCTGCTGGTGCCGCAGTTGTGCGAGGCCTTCATGGACCTGATCGTACAGAGCGACGTAGTCGCCGTTGATGGCCAGGTAATGGCGTTGATACGACGCCAGCGCCGCCTCGTAATGGCGCTCGACATCCTGCTCGTTGTAGTCGACGGCCAGTACGCGGCGCATCAGGTTTTCTGATCCCTTGCCGACGAAGCCCTTGATCAGCTCGAGCTCGAGCGGGGCGAGCGAGAGTTCAGCGCGCATGCGATTGATCGCACAGTGAAAATCCGGTGCGGTATCGATCATCGTGCCGTCGAGGTCGATGATGGCGGCGCGGATGCCGGTGAATTTCATGCGCCAGCCAGTTCGGCGCGCATGGCATCGATGACGGTTTTGTAATCCGCTGCGCCAAAGATCGCGGAGCCGGCGACGAAGGTGTCCGCTCCTGCTTTGGCCGCAGCGGCGATATTCTCGATCTTGATACCGCCATCAACTTCGAGCAGGATCGTGCGTCCGGATTCATCGATCAGCTTGCGCACTGCAGCGATTTTTTTCAGTGCTTCCGGAATGAAGGACTGGCCGCCGAAGCCCGGGTTGACTGACATGATCAGGATCAGGTCTATCTTGTCCATCACATGGTCAAGAAAATGCAGCGGCGTGCCCGGATTGAAGACCAGTCCGGCCTTGCAGCCGTTGTCGCGTATCAGTTGCAGCGTGCGATCGATGTGTTCCGAGGCTTCCGGATGGAAGCTGATGATGTTGGCGCCGGCTTTGGCGAAATCAGGAATGAGGCGATCGACCGGTTTCACCATCAGGTGCACGTCGATCGGTACTTGTACATGCGGGCGGATGGCCGCACAGACCAGCGGGCCGATAGTCAGGTTCGGAACGTAATGGTTATCCATCACGTCGAAATGGATGATGTCGGCGCCGGCGCTGACGACGTTACGCACCTCTTCGCCAAGACGGGCAAAGTCGGCTGACAGGATGCTGGGGGCGATGTGGTAAGTTGGCATGGTCATCAATTCAATGGAGGTGCGGCATTTTAACCCTGTCGTGCTTGCTAAGCGGTGAGGCGTTCGTCAGAATGTGCGGTCACTCCGGGACCAAATCTGCCGCAACGATTTGATCCATTCCCAATTAGCCGAGGACCATTCATGGCAGCAGCGTACGAATTCACCGTCACCGTCAGAACCCAATATCTGGCCGAGCAGTCCGAGCCGGAACGTTCGACCTTCATGTTTGCGTATGCAGTGACGATCAAGAACACGGGACAGATTCCGGCGCAGCTGATATCCCGTCACTGGGTGATTACCGACGGGAACAATCATATTGAAGAAGTGCGCGGACTTGGCGTGGTCGGTCATCAGCCATTGCTGGAGCCGGGTCAGGAATTTGAATACACCAGTGGTGCAACGCTAGCGACGCCACAAGGGTCGATGAGGGGCGAATACTTTTGCGTCGCGCAGGACGGCGAGCAATTCCAGACAGTGATTCCCGAGTTTGTGTTGTCGTTACCGCGCACCTTGCATTGAATTAAGTCTCGTCTTCCTTTTTTGGTGCTGGCGGTTTCGGCGGCGGTCGACGTGCCTTCGGGCCAGAGTACATCGTCCACCAGACGATAAAGATCAGCAAACATCCAGCGACACCAGCTTCCAACAGTAACAGCCACATAGCAGATCATCTTTCATGTCATCAAAACGCCTTAGCTTACTCGCTTCAGTTTCCCTATTTGCCTTTGTTCTTGCCGGTTGCGTTACTCCTCCTCCTGAACCGTCCGTTGTCGTTCCTGTTCCTATCACTCCTCCGGTAAGTGTAAAAACAGAAATATTGCGCCCGGTCACTTTTTCCGTTTTG
This sequence comes from Oxalobacteraceae bacterium IMCC9480, assembly GCA_000195205.2. Lineage (GTDB taxonomy): Bacteria > Pseudomonadota > Gammaproteobacteria > Burkholderiales > Burkholderiaceae_D > Actimicrobium. The sequence continues at coordinate 17,166 of AEPR01000248.1, forward strand.
CCCGGCTGGAACAAGGATGATCAGCGTGAAACCTGGCCTGCCTTTCTGGCATCGTGCGACGTGCTGATCAGGAAAGCCGACTGGAAGGAACCTTGTACGATCGCACAGGATGTCAATGCGTCCGACTTGCAGGCGGTACGGGCGTTTTTTGTTGCCTTCTTCGTGCCGAATCAGGTCTTCAATGCTGACGGCTCGGACTCAGGCCTGGTGACGGGATATTACGAACCGCTGCTGCGCGGTGCGCGCAAGCGTGGCGGGGTTTATCAGACGCCTCTTTACCGCGTGCCGGATGACTTGCTGACGATTGACCTTGCCGGGCTGTACCCGGAATTGAAAGGCATGCGCTTGCGCGGTCGTATTCAGGGAAACAAGGTGGTGGCGTATTACCCGCGCGCCGATCTGACTAAGCCCGGGGCCATGTCGGGCAAGGAACTGCTTTGGGTTGATGATCCAATTGAAGCTTTTTTTCTGCAGGTCCAGGGGTCGGGCAGGGTGAAATTTGCTGATGGCAGCTCCGTTGTCCGGGTGGCTTATGCCGATCAAAATGGCTATCCGTATAAGTCTATCGGTCGCTATCTCGTTGATCGCGGCGAGCTGACGCTCGACCAGGCATCGGCGCAAGGAATTAAGGCTTGGTATAGCGCGCATCCGGAGCGGCAGCAGGAACTGCTAAATGCAAATCCAAGTTATGTGTTCTTCAGGGAGGAATCGATTTCTGATACCCGCAAAGGACCAAAGGGCGCGCTCGGAGTGCCATTGACACCGCAGAGGTCGATTGCCGTTGATGTCCAGTTTATTCCGCTGGGTGCGCCGGTGTATTTGTCTACCACCCAGCCTAATAATCCTGCAGTATTGCAGCGGTTGATGATGGCGCAGGACACTGGCGGTGCGATCAAGAATGCGGTGCGCGCGGATTACTTTTGGGGTTTCGGTGCCGAGGCCGGCGAAAAAGCAGGAAAAATGAAGCAGCGCGGAATGATGTGGGTGCTATTGCCCAAGTCCCCGGCGAACACCGCCATGATGAAATGAAGATTTTCCCGTTGAACTTATATGGAGATGGCAGAGCGCGATGATTTACGAAAACATACTGGTTGAAACACAGGAGCGGGTAGGGGTTATCCGTCTGAATCGTCCGAAGGCGCTCAATGCATTGAACGACCTGCTGATGGATGAGCTCGGTGATGCGTTGGCGGCCTTTGATGCGAATGACGATATCGGCTGCATCGTACTGACTGGAAGCGATAAGGCGTTCGCGGCAGGAGCCGATATCGGTGCGATGGCCAATTACAGTTATATGGACGCTTACAAGGGTGATTACATAACTCGTAACTGGGAAAGAATTCGCACTATCCGTAAGCCGGTCATCGCAGCAGTCGCTGGTTACGCGCTGGGAGGGGGATGTGAATTGGCCATGATGTGCGATTTTATTATTGCAGCTGAGAATGCCAAGTTCGGTCAGCCTGAAATCAAACTGGGAACCATGCCCGGTGCTGGCGGAACGCAGCGATTGCCTCGCGCAGTTTCAAAATCAAAGGCCATGGATTTATGTTTGACGGCGCGGATGATGGATGCCAGCGAGGCGGAACGGGCCGGCCTGGTTTCCCGTGTTGTTCCTCTCGATAAATTGTTTGATGAAGCGATTGCTGCAGCGATTGTGATTTCGAGCATGTCACTTCCTTCTGTAATGATGATCAAAGAGTCGGTCAATCGGGCTTATGAGGTGAGTTTGTCTGAAGGCATACTTTTCGAGCGCAGGATGTTCCACAGCACTTTCGCTACGGAAGACCAGAAGGAGGGAATGAAAGCTTTTGTAGAGAAACGCTTGCCAAGTTTCCGCGGGATTTGATATAGTTCGGCTCCCGTCGAAAGGCGGGAAATTGCAGTAGATCAGAATGTGTTTGCGG
>AEPR01000247.1 GCA_000195205.2 Oxalobacteraceae bacterium IMCC9480
TTTAGGGTGCGCACGCGTGGGCACAAGAGGTCGTGCCCACCCTACAGTCCGTGCAGGATCGCCATGTTAGCGCTTATGGGGCGGCGCGCTCACGCGCCGGCGCTATCAGTGGCGCTTGCTGAGCAGGTGACTGAGCACGTAGCCGATGCCGGCGGCGATCGCCAGCGCGGTGACCGGTTTCTGGCGCACATAGGTGCGGCAGTCTTCGACCAGCCGCTCTTGTGCATCCATCAGCTGTTCGCTGCGATGCGCGACGGTGTCGGCGGTGGAACTGGCGACGTGCATCAGTTTTTCGACCGCCTGATGGGCACCGGCGGTGAACCGGTCGACCGCAGGATGGGCGATTTCGGCGGCCTTGCTGATGGCATCCTGGGTCGCGTTGCTGGCCTGGTTGATACCGCGGTCAGCAGCAGCGGCGCTCTTGGCGATGTCGGTGTTGATGTTTTCAGTGGAATTCATGAGTTTGTCCTTTAAAGATGGGGAGTTGATCGGGCTTCAGCGTGCGTCGGCTGGCAGCGCCGTGTCGACCGGTGCCGGGGGCAGCAGATTGCCGCCTTCGCCTTCCCAGGTGGTCAGCTGTTTTCTGCTCAGTCTGGCGTCGCGCCGGGCGGCGTCCTTGTGGGATTTGGCGACGATGTAGGCGAGTCCCCAGCCGACGAATCCCAATGTGATGGCGAGTGTTCGATTTGAGATCATGGTTCTCCAAGCTGCCCGTCAGGCAATAAGTTGGGGACGGACCTGTTGGCGTTTTGTGCAGCGCTTGATGATGTTCTGCGCATCGCCAATCAGGCTCTGAGACGTGCCACGCATTTGTCGGCTCACGCCGGTATGCTGCCACCGCTTGTTACCGGTCAGCTGGCCTGCTTTTTCGAGCAGGAAGCCGGCGCAAAAATTGACCGGTCCGATAAGCTGATGTGCATTCATGATCGACGCTCCGGTGACGCCCTTGCAGTGGCGGACCTTGTCGGTCCGATCGGGTCATCCAATCGGAACCGATACAGCATCGTAGCGTTTTGAGGGACATCAACCTATAGGACAGTGACTGATCGTCGTGTAGGAAAAAGAGAAAATTGACAACTTTCAGCCAGCGCCACCGCGCTGCGCTTTACAGGTAGACGTGCTCGCCGTTCCTGGCTTTCCATTCCTGCTCGAAGTGGCGGGCATCTTCTTCGCTGTGCGCAATCACGCCCATCAGGATGCCGCCATCGCGGATGCCGGCCTCGTAATGCTTGACCCGTTCTTCGGGAATGCCCCAGCCGATCAGCGCGCCGACCAGCCCGCCGGTGACGCTACCCGCGCCGGCGCCGGCGATGGCGGCGGCGATCGGACCGGCGACCACCAGTCCCAGTCCGGGCAGGACCAGCGTCGTACCGATGGCGGCGATGGCTGCGGCAATCGCACCCAGCGTGCCGCCTATCGCTCCGCCGATGCCGGCACCCTCGGCGGCCTTGCTGCCGAGTTCGGTGATCAGTTCGCTGCCCTCGGGGAAGTGGCGCAGGCGGGTCGCGTCAGACATGACCACATTCACATCGTCGCGGTGGTAGCCGCGTTCGGCCACGCTGGTGTAAGCCTGTTCGGCGCTGTCGCGGTCATGGAACAGGCCGGTGACGATGCGTGAAGACTGCTTGTCGTTGTGCAGAGCCATGGAGGATCCTTTCGTCGGGCGCTAGAGGTATAGCGCCCAGTAGTAGAGCTGATGCGGGAAAAAATTTTCGGTGCACAGGAAGACCATCGCCGGTGTCACGGCCAATGGTACGCTGGCGGTCCAGCCGATGTCGCGTAACAGCATGATGGTCTCCGGAGGGTTGTGGTGGGTGATGTGTGCAGTGTAGGCAAGCGTAGTCCGGCTTGCCATCGGACAGCCACCCGATCCCGTGTAGGAGAAGCAGTCGAAAGCCTAGGTTGGCAGCGCCAGCACGACGCTGATGCGGCAACCCTGTTGCGGCGCGCTGTGCAGGTCGAGCCGGGCCGGCAGCCGCGCCGCACGGGTTCGCATCAGGCGCAAGCCGTGGCTGCGTTGCCAATCGAGTCCGGCCAGGTCGAAGCCGCAGCCATTGTCTTCGATGCTCAGGCGGCACTGCCGACCGTCATGGTTCACCGCGACTTTTACCTGGCAGGGACCGGCGTGGCGTTCGACATTGGCCAAGGCTTCCTGCAGCAGCCGGAGCAAGCCGCGCAGGGTGGCCTGCGACAAGTCCGGTTCGGTACCGCTGACGGCGAGCGCACACACAATGCCGGTGCGCTTGCCGAATTCATCGAGGTAGTCGGCCAGCATCGCCTGCAGGCCAAGCGATTCCAGCGCGACCGGACGCAATTGATGCTGGATGCGGCGCGCCGTTTGCGTGATACCAGTCAGTAGCGCATTATTCTTGACCCACTGCTCGGCCAGTCGCGGATCGCCGCTGGCGCGGGTGTGCCGTTCGGTCAGCGCCAGCCGCATCGCCAGCGCGGTGAGTGACGAGCCGAGCTGGTCATGGACTTCGGCGGCCAGCACATCATGCTGGCGTTGCTGGTCATCGTCGAGCCAGGCCACCAGTTCCTGCAGGTCGGCCAGCTGCTGCCGGAGGGCGGTGACGGTGTCGGGGGAGTTCATGCTTGCAGCGGATCAGTAAGCGGCCGCTTGCGTGGCGACGAATTCCAGCAGCATGTCGGCGTCGAGCGGCTTCACCAGATGATGATCGAAACCGGCCATCTGCGAACGCTGCTTGTCGTTGGCGTTGCCGTAGCCGGTGGCGGCCACCAGGATGACTTTGCGCTGGCCGGTGATCTCGCGCAGCGCCGGAGCCAGCTGGTAGCCGTTCATGCCGGGCAAGCCGATATCGGACAGGATCAGTTGCGGTTCGAATTGCGCTGCCAGCGCGAGTGCTCCCGCGCTGTCGCTGGCGGTACGCACGTCGTACTCCATCAGCTCCAGCAGGGCAGCCATCGATTCATTGGCGTCTTCGTTATCGTCGATCAGCAGGATGCGGAAGCCTTGCGGGGGTGCGGTGCTTGATGCCATGGTGGTTTCCTTTGTTGTGCTACCCGGAGGCGCGTCGGCGCAGGGCAGGCGCAGTATGAAGCAACTGCCTGCGCCTATGCCGCCGCTGTGTACGGTGATGTCGCCGCCATGCAGCGCCATGATCTGTTGTGTGATGGTCAGCCCGACGCCCAGTCCGCTACCGGTGCGCGACAGGGTGTCGTCGGCCTGCGTGAACAGATCGAACAACCGTAACTGGAAAGCGGCGCTGATGCCCTGGCCGTCGTCACTGATACGGATGCCGATACAGCCGTCAGCGCGAATGCAATCGACGGTGATGGTCCCGCCGGCGGGAGTGAATTTTGCGGCATTGTTGAGCACGTTCGAGAGGGCCTGAACAAGTCGGGTCAGGTCGCCCTGCACGGTCAGTGCCGGGATTGCCCGCAGCTCAAGCTGATGCCCGGCGGCGCGGATCGCCGGCAGGCTGAGGTCGATCGCCCCGGCGATCAGTGTCTGCAGCGCGAGGGTGGTGGTGCTCAGGACGATCTTGCCATGCTGGTAGCGCGCCACATCCAGCAGGTCGTCGACCAGCTGGCACAAATGGCCGACCTGGCGTTCGACGATTGCGTGGCTGCTGGCAAGGCGCGGATCGCTGATGCCGATGTGGCGCATCAGCGCCAGCGAACTGGTAATCGGTGCCAGTGGATTGCGCAATTCATGCGAGAGCATCGCCACGAATTCATTGTCGCGTCTGGTGTTCTGCGGGTCTTGCCGGCCGGTCGTGTCATGGCAGATCGCCAGCGTGGTGAGCCTGCCGGAATCGTCCTGATCGGACAGTCGCAGCAGCGTGGTGTTGAGCGTGCGCAAACCCTGATGGCGGGTACGGACCTGCAGCTCGCCCTCCCATTTGTCATCCCGTTCCAGCACGGGCTCGATGTCGGCCTGGTTGGTGCCGGCATTGCATAGCAGGGCGAGGATGGGTGTGGCGGTCAGTTCGCTACTGCGGTAACCGAAAAAGCGTTCCGCCGCCGGATTCAGGTCGACAATGCGCGAGCTGGCATCGGCCACGATGACGGGGTCCGGCAGTGCCTCGAATAGCCGCAGCGCGGCAGCGGTTCTGGAAGGCCCGGCATGGGCCGGGCGGGCGGGCTTGGTCTGGCCAGCGTGCGTCTGGCGGAGCATGGTCTTCCATTCACAAAAAGGATGCCGGCGGCGCGTTACTTCTATGCCGTTAATGCATGAACAGGTAAATCACGATCAATACGATGGCGGGAACGCCGAGTAGCCAGCCAAGCAGATATTTACCCATGATGTCCTCCGGTGCGCCTGTCAGGTGTGAGGCGATGCAGGAGAGCGTAGCAGCCGCTGCCGCGCCGACCTATAAGACAGCCACTGAAACCGGTGTAGGAAAGCGTGAGGATCGTGCAGCCGGGGGCATCGTAGACCGCTTAGAGCACCATCTTGACCATCGGGTGAGCGCTCAGCGCACGGTACAGGTCATCGAGCTGCTCGCGGCTGGTGGCACGCACCGTCACCGTCAGGCCGAGGTAATTGCCCTTTGCCGACGGCCGCTGTTCCAGCTTGTGATGGCCGAATTCCGGATCGAATTGCATGACAACCTCGACAATGGTCGCGGCAAATTCTGCATGCATCGCCCCCATCACCTTGATCGGGAAATCGCTGGGATACTCGATCAGGCTGGCGGGGGTTTCCGGTGTTGTGCTCATGGTGTGACTTTCGACGAATGGGTCAGGCGGGGTCAGGCCGCCTTGGCTTGCTGGTAGGCGGCGTACAGTTTCGCATAGATGGGGCCGGGCACGCCTTTTCCAACCGGCAGACCATCGATGGTCGACACCGCCAGGACTTCCTTGGTGGCCGAGGTCAGCAGCACTTCGTCGGCGGCAAAGACTTCCTCGCGCGTGATGCGGCGCGCGCTCAGCGTGATGCCGCCGGCGGCGCACAGTTCCTCGATCAGGCCGTAGCGGATGCCCTCGAGGATCAGGTTGTCTTTCGGCGGGCCCATGACTTCGCCATCCTTGACGATCCAGACATTCGATGATGACGCCTCGGTCAAAAAGCCATCCCTGAACTGGATCGATTCGACCGCGTCGTTCTCGGCCGCGTTTTGCGCAGCCAGCACATTGCCGAGCAGCGAGATTGATTTGATCTCGCAACGCAGCCAGCGCTTGTCTTCCATCGATACGCAAGCCACGCCGTCTTTGCGCGCTGCAGCAGACGGCAGCACGATCGGATTGGTCATGATGAAGACCGTCGGCGTGATGTCTTTCGGGAAGGCGTGAGCGCGCTTGGCGACGCCGCGCGTGATGTGCAGATAGACCATCTGGTCGTCGGCCGGATGGGCGCTGACGACCTCCCCGATCAGCGCCATCCATTCGTCTTTGGTATGCGGGTTGGTGATGCCGATCGACGCCAGGCTGCGGAACAGCCGTGCCATGTGATGTTCGGCGCGGAACAGCTTGCGCTGGTAGATCGGGATGACTTCATAGATGCCATCGCCAAAAATAAAGCCGCGGTCCAGCACCGGAATTTTGGCTTCGGACAGCGGCGTCATGACGCCATTCAGATAAACGAGGGGATCATGCATGGCAGACTTTCGGTAGAAACAGGAGGCCTTCATTCTTGCACGGCAAGCACCGTTGCCTCATGCAAAATCGGCATTGGAGGGCTAACCATGATGCGCTGCAGCAGCGCAACCGATGGTATTTCTACTAGTTGGACAAAGCGCGGACATCGGGTAGTCTTCACCGCATTCACCCATCAGAGGATTGAAAATCATGAGACTCCATTTGCTCGCCGCCGCAGCCCTGCTGTGTGCTGCCATCGTCCCGGCTTCCGCCAAAGACATCCGCATCGCCCACGTCTACGACAAGACCGGTCCGCTCGAAGCCTACGCCAAACAAACCCAGATCGGCCTGCAGATGGGCCTCGATTACGCCACCGGCGGCACCATGACCGTCAACGGTAACAAGCTCGTGCTGATCGAAAAAGACACGCAAGGCAAACCCGACGTCGCCAAGTCCCAGCTCGCTGCCGCCTATGCCGATGACAAGGCCGATATCGCGGTCGGACCGACCGGTTCCGGCGTTGCGCTGGCGATGTTGCCGGTGGCCGAGGAGTACAAAAAAATCCTGTTGGTCGAACCCGCCGTGGCCGATGCCATCACCGGCGACAAATGGAATCGCTACATCTTCCGCACCGGTCGCAACTCGTCGCAGGATGCCATCTCGAACGCCGTCGCGCTCGACAAGCCGGGCGTGACGATTGCCACGCTGGCGCAGGATTACGCGTTCGGCCGCGACGGCGTCAAGGCCTTCCGCGAGACACTCAAGAACGCCACCATCGCGCACGAAGAATACCTGCCGACCAGCACCACCGACTTCACCGCCGGCGCGCAGCGCCTGTTCGATGCGCTCAAAGACAAGCCCGGCCGCAAGATCATCTTCATCATCTGGGCCGGTGCCGGCAACCCGTTCAAGATCGCCGACCTCGATCCGAAACGCTACGGCATCGAGATCGCCACCGGCGGCAATATCCTGCCGGCGATGGTCGCCTACAAGAACTTCCCCGGCATGGAGGGCGCGACCTATTACTACTTCGGCATCCCGAAAAATCCGGTCAACAGCTGGCTGGTGTCCGAGCATTACAAGCGTTACAAGACCCCGCCGGATTTCTTCACTGCCGGTGGCATGTCGGCCGGCATCGCACTGGTCGAGGCACTGAAAAAAACTAAGGGCGATACCGCCACTGAAAAGCTGATCACGGCCATGGAAGGCATGAGCTTCGAGACGCCCAAAGGCAAGATGATGTTCCGCAAGGAAGACCATCAGGCATTGCAATCGATGTACCACTTCAAGATCAAGGTCGATCCGGCCTTCCCGTGGGGCGTGCCGGAACTGGTGCACGAGATCGGTATCGATGAGATGAAACTGCCGATCCGCAATAAACGCTAGATCAGCGCAATGACGTCCCTGGAAACCCGCGACCTGACGATCCGCTTCGGCGGTCACGTCGCGGTCAATGCGGTCTCGTGCGCGTTCGAGCCCGGCACGCTCACCGCCATCGTCGGTCCCAACGGTGCCGGCAAGACTACCTACTTCAACCTGATTTCCGGCCAGCTCAAAGCAAGCTCCGGACAAGTGCTGCTGCATGGACGCGACCTGTCGGCGCTGTCGGCACCGGCGCGCACGCATGCCGGACTGGGTCGCGCATTCCAGCTAACCAGCCTGTTTCCCAACCTCAGCGTGCTGGAAAATATCCGGCTCGCGCTGCAATCGCGCCAGCGTCTCGGGCTGGACCTGTGGCATGTCTGGTCGCATCACACCGCACTGACAGAACGCGCCGAGCAGGTGCTTGAGAGCGTCGCGCTGACCGCCCGGCGCGACCAGCCGGCGGCGGCCTTGCCGCATGGCGACCAGCGCAAGCTCGAGGTCGGCATGCTGATGGCGCTCGATCCATCGGTGTACCTGTTTGACGAACCGACTGCCGGCATGAGCGTCGATGAAGTGCCGGTAATCCTCGACCTGATCCGTCGGCTCAAGGAACAATCCGGCAAGACCATCCTGCTGGTCGAGCACAAGATGGACGTGGTGCGCGAACTGGCCGACCGCATCATCGTGCTGCACAACGGCGCGCTGGTGGCCGATGGCGAACCGGATGCGGTGATCGCCTCGCCGGTGGTGCAGCAGGCGTATCTGGGACTGGCACCGGTCGGGGAGGACGCATGAACCTGTTGACGCTGACTGACGTCCACACGCACATCGGCGCGTACCACATCCTGCATGGTGTCGACCTTGCCATCCCGCGTGGCGGACTGACGATGCTGCTGGGTCGCAATGGTGCGGGCAAGAGCACCACGCTGCGTACCATCATGGGCTTGTGGCAGGCCTCGCAAGGCAGCATCACCTTCGATGGCCAGCCCATCAGCACGCTGGCCACGCCCGATATCGCCCGCCTCGGGATTGCTTATGTACCCGAGAACATGGGCATCTTTGCCGACCTGAGCGTGCGCGACAACCTGCTGCTGGCGGCGCGCGATGCGCGTACCGTCGAAGCCATCGATCGCAAAAGGCTGGACTGGATTTTCGAGCTCTTCCCGGCCATTAAAACCTTCTGGCTGCATCCTGCCGGCAAATTGTCGGGCGGGCAAAAACAGATGCTGGCCGTGGCGCGCGCGATGATAGAACCGCGTCGCCTGATCCTGATCGACGAACCCAGCAAGGGTCTCGCGCCGGCGATGATTGCCAACATGATCGCGGCCTTTCGCGAACTCAAGCAGACCGACACCACCATCCTGCTGGTCGAGCAGAACTTTAATTTTGCGAAGCAGCTCGGCGATACCGTGGCAGTGATGGACAACGGCCGTATCGTGCATCGCGGGACGATGGCGGAACTGGCTGATGACGAACAATTGCAGGCGCGCTTGCTGGGCCTGTCGTTGGGGGTGGCTTGAGGGTGGGGGGCATGTAGCGTGCGGCGTTCACGCGTGGGCACGATGAGGCCGTGCCCA